>NZ_NHNG01000292.1:0-5241 GCF_002287155.1 Arsenophonus sp. ENCA | reverse complement strand
ACTTGTCGATCGTCTGTTGGTGATACTGGTTTGCAAAGAGGTCATTCTTAATGGCGCTGCGTTTCTTCATGGTGGTTAGCTCAGTAGACCAGCTTCCGATAACTTTATCAGCAAAATCAAACTCGGCTTAGGTTTTTCGAGGTGCCCTTCAAGATGTGCCAAGTATTGGTTTGGGTTTTATTGAAAAGAATCGTGAGAAATTAACCTATTAATACATAATAGGAGCTGAGAGGGAATTATTAATCTCAGTTCCTTACTCATTACACCAGTATACGCTAGAAGTGTAAGATTATATTTAAGCCAAAAGTACTAAAATAATTTATTGTATCTTGTATTAATTAATATAGTGGCATTGATTGTAAATTAAATCGGCTTATTATTTGAATATCGTTAAATAGTATCTATTTAAAATCATTTAAGGTGCATTTTTAGTTTTAAAGAGGACATGATCGCTTGTCGATGATTAAGATAATATTTTAATCCTTCTGCACGCAGATGGCAGGCAGCACATTGTTGACAACCATTGCCTATGATACCATTGTAACAAGTAAGGGTTTTATTTTGTACTAATTTTAATGAGTGGTAATAATCGGCTAGTGCCCAAGTCTCGGCTTTATTTAGCCACATAAGAGGGGTTTCAAAGCGAATCGGTTTAGCTATACCCAGACAAATAGCTTGATTGAGCGCTTTAACGAATTCATCCCTACAATCAGGGTAACCAGAAAAGTCTGTTTCACAGACACCGGTTATAACCACCTCAGCTTGAACTTGGTATGCATAAATAGCGGCAAGTGTTAGAAATAAAATATTACGTCCTGGAACGAAAGTATTGGGTAATTCACTTTCAATACTTTTTTCATAGGAAGGTATTGGAATGTTGTCGCGAGTTAGGCTACTGATAGCAAGTTCATTTAATAATCCGACATCCAGTATTTTATGTGCTGCGATGTTAAAATGCTGGCATATCTTTTGAGCAGCAACAATTTCAGCACTATGACGTTGAGCATAATTGAAAGTTATACAATGAACTTCGTTATATTGTTTTATTGCTTGTATAAGACAAGTGGTCGAATCTTGTCCGCCACTAAATACAATAACTGCTCGTTTCGTCATGCTTAATGCTATCCATCGATAAAGTACAAGTAAAAAATTTTGCTAGTGAAGATGATACGTTATGTTACTGAGTTTAATCTAGTTTAGATAGCCTTAATTGGGAAGATATATTCATAGTATTATATTATTTGTTTAAATTATAAAATATGAATTATTTTATTCTGACTATTTATTATCGGTAGCATATTAATTTTATGTAATTATGCGATAAAAATGCCATGATTTGTTGAATACATCCTGATATTACATTGCTTATAAAGCTGATAAAATCAGATTGTTAAAAATATTTTATATAACATTATGAGATTTGGTGGATTACGATAGTTTTTATAAACATTTAGTCAACAATATAGCTAATTGAATTGATCATTTATATTTTTGATTGAGAAAATAAAATATATCACAATTTTGTTTGTATCTGATTAATTTATTAAGCTGTATTTTATTATATTTTTTGATGCAATTTTCAATATCAGGATAAAAAAATGTGAGATTATTTTCTCAATTACGTTGGTATTTTTTAACTGAGTGGCGCCGGTATTTTGGTGCTGTCATGTTATTAATTTTTATTGCAGGATTACAACTTATTCCACCACGGCTTGTTGGCTTTATTATTGATGGTATTAGTAAGCAAACCATGAGTATTAAACAACTTTTGGGCTGGATAAGTGTGATGGTGCTTATTTGCATTTATTATTTATGGATTGCGTTATATTTGGCGGTTATGGTTATTTGGCGCTTCTTATAAATTAGCTGTACAGTTAAGACAAAAATTTTATCAACAATTTAGTCGCCAAACTCGCGAGTTTTATTTACGACATCGAGTAGGCGATCTTATTGCACGTACAACAAATGACGTTGATCGAGTTGTCTTTGCGGCGGGAGAAGGTGTCCTGACACTAGTCGATTCTTTGGTAATGGGTTGTGCTGTGTTAATTGTCATGAGCATAGAGATTAGTTGGCAACTGACCCTGCTTTCATTGCTACCAATGCCAATCATGGCAGTCATTATTAAGCGATATGGCGAGCAACTGCATACACGCTTTAAATCTGCTCAAGCGACATTTTCTTCTCTTAACAACCATGCCCAGGAAAATTTAACTAGTATCCGTATGATTAAAGCGTTTGGTATCGAAGATCACCAATCCCATCAGTTTGAGATTGCCGCATTAGAGGCTGGACGTAAAAATATGCATGTTGCTAAAGTTGATGCGAAATTTGACCCTACAATCTATATTGCGATAGGTGCTGCAAATTTTTTGGCGCTAGCTGGTGGTAGCTGGATGGTCATAATAAAATGACATTAGGTGATTTGACCAGTTTTGTTATGTATTTAGGACTTATGATATGGCCAATGTTAGCACTTGCTTGGATGTTTAATATTGTTGAGCGTGGAAGCGCTGCGTATAGTAGGATTTGTTTTTTTATTTGAACAACGCCCATCAATTATTGATGGAAAACAGTGTTTACAGCAAAGAGCTGGTCAATTGAAGGTGAATATTCGGCAATTTAATTATCCAGGTGCGGCAATATCTTCCTTACATAATATTGTATTTCATATACAGCCAGGGCAATTAGTTGGAATTTGTGGTCCAACCGGGGCAGGAAAAACAACATTATTATTATTATTACAGCGCCATTTTGATGTTATTGATGGTGAAATTTTGTTCCAATCTATTTCTCTGACTAATATTCAGCAGGCAGAATGGCATGCCAGACTGGCAGTGGTGAACCAAATACCATTTCTGTTTTCCGATACCATATCGAGTAACATCGCTTTAGGTAAACCGATTGCAAGCCAAACAGAAATAGAGGAAGCGGCAAGACTAGCTGATGTACATGAAGATATTTTGCGTTTACCTAATGGGTATAACACACAAGTTGGTGAGCCTGGCATTATGTTGTCTGGTGGACAAAAACAGCGTATTTCTATTGCAAAAGCACTATTATTAAATACTGAAATTTTGATATTAGACGATGCTTTGTCTGCGGTAGATGGAAAGACTGAAAATAGAATTTTAAAAAATTTACGCCAGTGGCAAGGGTGTCATACTATCATCATTAGTGCCCACCGATTGTCTGCATTAGTGGATTCAGATCAGATACTTGTATTACAGCAAGGTACTATCTTATCTCAAGGTACTCATCAGCGATTAATTGCAAAACCTGGTTGGTATCGAGATATGCATAGCTATCAGCAAATTGAAGCCTCATTGGAAAATGAGCATGAATAATCGTCGTCGTTTATGGCCATCTTTAAAACGCTTACTAATTTATGGAAATTCATTTCGTAAACCGATAATTATTGCCGTTTTGATATCCTGGATAGCAGCTGGGGCAGAAATTTGTGGGCCCCCTTTTGGTGAGTTACTTTATTGATAATATGTTAGCAACAGGTTACATGCCGTTGAAAAGCACGGTCATATTAGTAATAATTTTTTTTGCATCACAAATTATTGCTGCCATTTCACACTATTATCAAACAATCTTATTTAATCAAGCCGCTATCGGAGTTGTTCAAACATTACGTACAGATGTGATGAGTGCCGCTATCAGGCAGCCATTGAGTATTTTTGATAATCAACCAGTAGGGTAACTGATTTCTCGAGTGACAAATGATACTGAAGTGGTTAAGGATCTATTTGTAACCGTTATTCCGACTATATTTCGTAGTGTAGCGCTAATTATTGCCATGTTAGTAGCGATGTTTTTTTTAGAGTGGAGAATGGCAATAGTTGCTAGCTTAATTTTCCCTGTAGTATTTTTGGTCATGGTAATTTATCAGCGTTTAAGTACACCAATTGTTCGTCGAGTACGTACTTACCTAGCTGATATTAACGATGGTTTTAATGAGATAATTAACGGCATGACAACTATTCAACAATTTAGGCAACGAGCCCGCTTTGGTGAGAAAATGTTAGCAGTAAATCGCCAGCACTATATAGCCCGGATGCAGGCATTAAAGTTAGATAGTATTCTTTTACGCCCACTATTGAATTTATTTTCTGCACTAACTCTTTGTGGATTAATTCTATTATTTGGATTTAAGGGAATAGATGTTATTGGTGTTGGAGTATTGTATGCCTTTATTAATTATCTTGGGCGTTTAAATGAGCCATTAATTAAATTAACCTCACAACAAGCGGTAGTTTCGGGAGAAAGAATTTTTGAATTGATAGATAGCCCTCGACAATGTTATGGTTGTCATCAATTACCTTTATTGTCAGGGTGCGTGGATATGAAAAAGCTTTCTTTTGCTTATCGTGATGATAAATATGTATTGTACGATATTGATCTGCAAATAGAGGATAACGAATTTGTCGCATTAGTTGGGCATACAGGTAGTGGAAAAAGCACGATTACTAACTTATTAATGGGATACTATCCATGGCAAAAAGGACAAATATTACTCGATGGACGCCCGTTATCCTCACTTTCTCCCCAAGTGTTGCGTAATTCTATTACTATAGTGCAACAAGAGCCGGTTATTTTAGCAACGACTTTGTTTGACAATATCGCTCTGGGAAGAAAAATTTCAGAACAGAAGGTTTGGCATATTTTGGCAACTGTGCAGCTTGTTGATTGGGTATATAAATTGCCTGATGGCTTAAATACTCTGTTAGGTGAGCAAGGTAACATGCTATCTGCGGGACAGAAGCAATTATTGGCATTAGCGCGTGCTTTAGTACGAACGACGAAAATTTTAATATTGGATGAAGCAACGGCCAATGTCGATTCGGAAACTGAGAGAGCGATCCAAAAAGCTTTACAGTTAATCCGTCGGCAAACAACATTAATCGTTATTGCTCATCGACTTTCTACCGTTATAGACGCGGATAAAATTTTTGTTTTACATCGTGGAAAAATCGTTGAGCAAGGCAAACATAATCAATTATTACGACACTCGGGGCTTTATACTCAGATGTACCAATTGCAACAAATTGGTAATTTATTACATACTGGTAGCGTAGAACATCTAGATATGGTTAATTAATCTTTTTTCTATAAACTAGTTGCTGAATAGAGACTTGCATTTTTTGTCACGCTATTGAGAATAAAAAGAGGTTTAACTTAGAGAATAAAGGTTTGAAATGATCAACAAAGAGCGGCTGTTACGAGATAATCGTT
>NZ_NHNG01000683.1:0-921 GCF_002287155.1 Arsenophonus sp. ENCA | reverse complement strand
TTAATTGGGGGTGGTAGCAGGAGGATAGAAGGATGAGCTTAACTATTCCTGCCCACGAATTCTTTTGCTGGCGAGTCGCTGAAGCTTATATGTATTACCTTATGGCAACGAATCGTCGCCCCGTCTACCGCTATGAAACGGGGGATATCGAACTCAGTCGTCATTTTTTAATGCCTTTGCTTGATGGTTATCTCGGGGACAGAAAACCGACAGAATGGAGAGCCAGGTTTTATATGAAATTGATGACACCATTCAGCGAAAAAGCAGATCCACGAGCAATAATTTGCGCTGGCAAAGTTCCACAGTTAAACCGCCGTGGTATCAAGTACATGAACGCACTGCTTCATGAGTTTGGCGATATGATCTCGGATATTGGTGTTAAAGATGATAGAGGAATGCTTATTTTGCCACCAGAAAGTGAATGGGCAAACCTGAAATTCAGCAATATCTCATTTGAATAACGTAGAGCGTTATTATGACCCCCGAACAATTTATCGAAACCAATATCAAGGCCGAGTTAATGAAGCTCGGCTTTTCTAACTCTGTAGCCAGTTTAGCAACAAATGAAGCTATCCGGTACTACCGCAAACAGCCAGCTAGCAGAAGAGGCAAAATGCTAGCGGATTGTCTCAATCAGGCTAAACGCTGGGCGAAATTAACAAAAAAACGATAATTATTGAGGTAACGATATGGCAAAAAAACCGGATTGGGAGGCCATTGAATCGGCTTACCGTGCCGGTTCTTTGTCAATTCGTGCTATAGGTGATAAATATGGTGTTACTGAAGGTGCTATTCGAAAGCGAGCAAAGCAGAATGGTTGGCTGAGAAATCTGACTGAAAAGGTCAAGGAAGTAACAAGAACTAAGTTGGTACGCAACGAAGTACGCATGATTGGTACGCAGTTACCAGTGCGTACTGACG
>NZ_NHNG01000628.1:0-922 GCF_002287155.1 Arsenophonus sp. ENCA | reverse complement strand
GAAATAACCACTGATCTCCTTCAGTCACACTATCAATACTATTCCACAATAGTTGATACCAATAAAAACAATTATCCAGTTAATCGTCCATTGATGAAAAAAAATGATATCGTCCTGGATATTGAGGAAAACCATCAAATTAGCGAAAAAGTTAAAGCAACAATCGGAGTCAAACAACAATATGACAACAAAGCTGCTGACACAGAAATAGCTACTTTAACCGCTAACAGTGCTCATTTGAAAAACACTAGCCATAAAACGGTAACAGAACACAATTTATCACCACTGATTGCAAATGAGTTAAATAACATAGAACCAGCAGCGCAAGAAAATTACCACTCTCCTATAGATAGTAATAACTTAGCTAATAACGATAGTGCACTTCCTTTGGCTGGTTGGCCAACCTTCCAAGCCTCAGCCAGCTACCAAAGTGACATAGCGGCAGAACCAGCCGCCAAAACAGCAACAATCGCTGTACCATTTAGCCATCCATCACCTGAAGCAGAATTACGTTATACATTCACTCAATGGCAAGGTACTCATCACGTTGATATTTACCGAATTGCAGATCACAATCTTCAACTTATGGCATCAAATAACTATGTTATGTCTATACTTCAGCGCCATTTAAACGAGAAAGTATCTGCACGGTCAGTATTTTTATCTGACACACTTAATATCACACTCAATGAAGTACTCGATAACAGTGACGAATCAGGTGAGCCATCATCATGAAAGGCAAATTATCACTTAAAACCAGCAGATATGTAGATAAAAGCGCGTTATTTGTCGCACTTACAGCACATTACCCCAACGAACAAATTGTTACTGATAGCCACCACTTCGTATTAGTGTTACAACAACCGAAATTACCATTAACCGTTTATTTACCGATTGATGGCGTACTCAGTCAATACTTAAC
>NZ_NHNG01000029.1:0-524 GCF_002287155.1 Arsenophonus sp. ENCA | reverse complement strand
AATTAGGCTCTCGTATTATGAAAAAAAATATAGATAAAGATTCTAATGAAACACCTTCTATTTCTGTCGATGATAAATTAGCGTTAATTGCTGAATCTGTTTTAAAAACAGAATACTTTACAAATACGGGCACCTCGAAAAACTCAAGATTTTCAATTAACCCTTGGCTTTCATTCTAAATAATTAGATTTTTTTTGATTATCACGTTACTGATTCTATCGCACATTGCCCTGGCTAGGGCCATTTGACCCATTCTGGGCGTCAGAAAGCCACGATGCACGCGCTCTGGAAGTACGCCAACCGCTTTAGGTTGTAACATGCTGCCATCATCGTCATGGCAAAATTAGCGCGCACCTGTCCAATGGTGCGGATCAGTTTTCTACCCATTTGTTCCATCGCCGCAAATGCATGTTCAACCCGTGCCCTAGTCTTTGCAATCCTGTGGTTTCGCCCTTGCTGAGTCTTGGACAACGGTTTGTTTCGATGGCCTTTACGCTGAATCTGGCTCCTATAGCCGTTTGCCT
>NZ_NHNG01000537.1:0-524 GCF_002287155.1 Arsenophonus sp. ENCA | reverse complement strand
CCATGAGAAAAGTTTAGACGAACAACGTTTGCGCCGGCTTTAATCACTTTTTCCAGGTTATTATCACGATCAGTCGCGGGACCGAGAGTAGTAACAATTTTCGTTCTTCTAAGTCGTCTCGACATTTATGACTCCGTTACTTATTAAAATTGGTGTTGGTTGGTAGGTTATTACATAGAAATGAAATTAATCCCTTTATTAAAGTGTGCTGTTGTATCATTTAAATGCCTTAGCTAGAGAGAATATTTTTTGCAGTAAAACGAACAGATCTATAGTTTGCTGATATTGATCTGTTTACTAAAGGTAAATAGCACTAGAGTTTATCAGGATATACTACATGTAATATATCTTTTACGCGCTTTAAGTTATCTCTAAAATTTTGCCCTCGACGTAAAATAAAGCCAGTTGCTAGCACATCTATTAATGGGCACCTCGAAAAACTCAAGATTTTCAATTAACCCTTGGCTTTCATTCTAAATAATTAGATTTTTTTTGATTATCACGTTACTGATTCTATCGCACAT
>NZ_NHNG01000223.1:0-524 GCF_002287155.1 Arsenophonus sp. ENCA | reverse complement strand
ACCAGCTTCCGATAACTTTATCAGCAAAATCAAACTCGGCTTAGGTTTTTCGAGGTGCCCATTAATAAATGATTAAAATACTCAATATCAACTAATTCACCTGCGTTAACCGCGCCACGATTTTGCTCTAAAACGATAAAACAGTTACTTTGGTTAAAGGAACTCAAAATGTGTGAACCTTGCTGTGGCATGGGGGTTACCTCTAACTCGGCTTGAGAATTTACCCTGGCAATTCCTCGTTGGAACTCAAGGCGTCCTGGTGATGTTTTTATCAGGCTGGTGGTGCGCGCTTTTAAATAGGGTGTTCTTTGCCATTGGCTAAAAGCGGAAAGGTGATTGATAATGGGTTGTACCAGTTGATAAAAGGTGACTATAGCGGATACAGCATTACCGGGTAAACCACAAAACCAGGCAGATTTTAGTTTACCAAAGGCAAATGGTTTACCGGGTTTGATTGCCAGTTGCCAAAAATTTATGCTGCCTATTTCATTAAGGATCTGCTTGGTATAATCAGCTTCCCCCAC
>NZ_NHNG01000456.1:0-930 GCF_002287155.1 Arsenophonus sp. ENCA | reverse complement strand
GTCTGGCTTTCGCTAAGGTATCGGCTCTTCTGCAAGAATAAAGTCCATGGAAAGCGGGATCAGTATTACGTTTGAGTTCCCTGCTGACAGTTGAACGAGAAAGCCCCAATTCTCTAGCAATAGTGGCCTGAGTAACACCGTCAATTATTCGTTTTTCGATATAAAAACGCTCATGTAAGTTCAAATGTTTTCCCTTCATACAACGGTATCTCTTATGGGGTCATTACAGTAATTTTATCTATGTATGACCAAGGATTTACTTTGTTGCATTTCGTTTGGGAATTGGCGAAGAGCATCAGATGCAACATTTAGCACGCTCACACGATAGTCTCCTGTGTCGATAGCCAAAAAAGTTATCCACAGTTCAGCCTCGCGCGCGCGTAGTTATATTTAGTTATGTATAAGTTAAAACAGTTAAAGGCCCGAAAATAGGCTGTAAGCGTTTGATTATAATAATAAAAAAAATTTGTTTGTCCGTAAATCACGATAGTTTGTCCGTAAATCACGACTCAAAAACAGAGTTATCCACACATTTTTTCGATAATTTTACCCAATATCACTAGCAATGTCCGCAAATCACGCTATATTAAATGTCCGCAAATCACGAAAGCAATTAAGTTATTGATATTTATGAAAAAGGATGAGAAGGTTGAAGACTTTACGCCCACACAGACATAAACACGAGTTTCGCAGTCTCTAAAAAAGAAGTATAAATTTAAAAACAAGAAAAAATAAGGATGTTCATATTTTGTCCGGTTATCCATGCATTAAAGATATCTATAAAATATTCTTGCAAGTAAGCAGTGTAAGATACTCTAGTTTGGCGTTATCAGAAGTCAGCCCATCGCCTTTATCTCATGACACGGTTAGCCGATGGTTAAAAAGTAGATGTTTCCGCCCTAAAGACCTATGGCGATTAGTTGAACCTTC
>NZ_NHNG01000574.1:0-930 GCF_002287155.1 Arsenophonus sp. ENCA | reverse complement strand
CGTGTTCGATAAGATCGATGATACGATCGTTGAATGACATTTCTAGCTCTAGCTTGGGGTACTGTTTTATTAAAGCAATGAGTAGGGGGGCTATACATAAATAACCAAATAATACCGGCATCGAAAGCCTAAATGTTCCACAAGCTTCATGCTTACCGCTGTCAAGAATGTCTTCTATTTTTTCTATCTCATCGAGTGCACGTCGGCAATATTCATAATACAGCATTCCTTCCTCTGTTAAACTTTGCGTGCGGGTTGTTCTATGAAACAGGGTTACACCCAGTCTTGCTTCTAATTGCGCAATTTTTTTTGCTACTGATGAGCGCGTTAGATGTAATTTTTCCGCTGTTTGAGAGAAGCTGTCAGCTTCAGCAGCAGCAACAAATACCGGAAGGCTATTTAGTACACTTTTCATTTGATTATTGCCATTCAGACATAAAATTATCTTTATAAATAATAGACAGAAACATTCAATGTTAGAAATAATATAAAATTTAGTAAATTTAATGATGCTAAAACAGGATAGGATTTTATTATTTTTAATATGGATGAAACATGGTGGTAAACAGCGTTAAATATTTTTAAACCGAAATAAAAAACTAATCCATTGATTTAACAAATTTATTTTAGCTAATAAAAAAGTGATCCCCAACAATTAGACTATATTTAAAACTGTGCTTTTTATCAACAATTTAATAAGTTCGATTTTATAAAATGTTATTTTAATTTAAGGAATGATATTAATGATAAGTTTATCTCATATATCTGGCTTAGTATTGGGTAGCTTACTTGGTTTTGTTATGCAACGTGGACGTTTTTGTTTAGCTGGCGGATTAAGAGATTTTTATTTATTCCGTGATAGTCAAATGATAATTGCAATCTTAATCGTTATTTCTATTCAGAGTGTCGGGCTGTTTGGCTTGCAAAGTC
>NZ_NHNG01000284.1:0-17092 GCF_002287155.1 Arsenophonus sp. ENCA | reverse complement strand
GCGATAGAATCAGTAGCGTGATAATCAAAAAAAATCTAATTATTTAGAATGAAAGCCAAGGGTTAATTGAAAATCTTGAGTTGTTCGAGGTGCCCTTTAGTTAAAATTGTATTTTTATGATCCCAATAATGTCGGTTAGGTTGTAAAACAATTTTTTCGCCAGCAATACGCTCAGATAACATAAAAGCACCATTGCCAACTAAGTTTGTTGGTGCAACCCAATTTTGGCCATATCTGGCGATTATTTTCTGATTAACCGGAAAGAAACTAAAATGGTTAGTTAAATTTAGAAAAAAGGGTGCGGGCTGCTCCAAAGTGACCTTTAAAGTATGATTATCAATAGCTTCAACACCTAACTTTTCAATTGGTAGTTCATTATTAATAATTTTTTGCGCATTTTTGATACCCGCCAGGGTGGCAAAATAAGCAAATGGTGAGTTATTTACTGGATCAACCAAGCGACGCCAGCTATAAACAAAATCTTTAGCCGTTACAGGGTCACCATTTGACCACTTGGCATTCGGTCTTAAATAAAAAAACCAAATCCGATTACCGGCGGTTGTCCAACGATTTGCCACACCAGGAATCGGACTACCGGCTTCATTTTGATTAGTTAATCCTACAAATAAATCACGTATTACATGCGATTCTGCTAAACCAACATTGCTGATAGGATCAAGATAAGTTGGATCCGCATTAATCTGCCTAACTATCTCTTGTTTTTCAGCTAATAAGTCCCCTCTAACCACCAACGCAGCCACGGCAGATTTAGTGTTGACGATACAATTTAAAAAGAATATTGCTAATGCTGTTCTATAGCGAAGCATATAGATTTCCATATTATATCCCGATGTTATTATAATTATAGAAAATAATTTGGTTAAAACAATTAGATATAACACAAGTTGTTGTAACGATTTAGATAGGAAACTTAATTATTTTCATTTAGAATTGTTGAACTAAATGTTATTAAGAAGGAAAGGATAAGATGTCAACTAGTACAAATTTCAAAGGGGAAGGTGTTGCTATCAATGGTACTTTCTTGCAACCTGTTGATAAAGCTAAACAATTTACCCTTGTAGCGAGCGATCTTACAGAAAAATCTTTGTCAGATTATCAAGGCAAACGAAAAATTCTTAATATATTTCCCAGTATTGATACCGGTGTTTGCGCTAGCTCTGTTCGCAAGTTTAACCAAATAGCCAGCCAACTAGAAAACAGTGTTGTATTGTGTATTTCTGCCGATCTTCCTTTTGCACAGAGCCGGTTTTGTGGCGCCGAGGACCTTGAGAATGTAGTTACATTATCGTTTTTTCGCGCACCTACCTTCAGTAAATACTACGGCGTAGAAATGACCTCTGGGCCATTAAAAGGACTAGCAGCACGTGCTGTGGTTATCATCGATGAAAACGATAAAGTCATTTATAGTCAATTAGTTGATGAAATCACCCATGAACCGGACTATGATGCCGCTCTTAATGCCTTAAAATAGTGATATTAATACTTACTAAAAATATCTGTTTTTTAATTAAACTATTTGTCTAGTTTTAATTCGATAGCGATAAAACTTATCGCTATCTTGATCCAAATTCCACTATCACTCACCCTCACTCTCTTTTTTATTACTTAATCCATATTCCCGCAACTTATTTGCAATTGCTGTATGCGATACGTTAAGTCGTTTAGCTAATTTACGTGTACTTGGATAATCTTGATAAAGTCGCGCCAATATTGAAGCTTCAAAATGTTTTGTTAATTCATCTAAGGTACCATTTAATTGATCGGTGCTAAACAATGAAATATCTTTTAGATCTGGCAAATGAATATCTTGTGGCGTTAATTCTCGTCCTGCCAATTGAATTAAGGCCTGATAAAGAACATTACGTAGCTGCCGCACGTTACCAGGCCAGTGATAACTGGCAAGGTAATGCCCTAACTTAGGCGAAAGTTTCGGTTTTTCAATACCTTGTTCTTGTGAAAATTGCCTAACAAATTCTACCGTAAGCGGTAGTATATCAGCTTGTCGTTCACGTAGCGGGGGTAAGTTCACCGTTAGTACATGCAGGCGGTAGTATAAATCTTGCCTGAATTGCCCTTTTTCAACTAATTCCAGCAAGTTTTTTTGTGTCGCGCAGATCACTCTGACATCAACTTTAACTTCTTGCTCTTCACCTACCCGACGAAAGGTACCATCATTTGAGAAACGTAATAGTTTGATCTGCATTTGTGGCGACATTTCACCAATTTCATCAAGTAAAACAGTACCTCCATTCGCTTGCTCAAAAAATCCTTTTTTAGCCTCAATGGCATTTGGATAAGCCCCTGCAGCATAACCAAACAGCTCGTTTTCTACCACATCCTCTGGCATCGATCCACAATTAAGCCCTAAGAAAGGTTTATCGCCTCTGATGCTCTGCAAGTGACAAGCTTTAGCTAAAATATCTTTACCCGTTCCGGTTTCCCCAACCAATAGAAGCGGTTCATCAAGTAAAGCTATTTTTTTTAGATCCTCAACCAGCTGGCTCATTTTGGGACTGACTGCAATGATGTGAGCAAAACTATCTGCTGCTGCTATTTTATCTGCTTGATACTGCTTCTCTGCGGGTAATACTTTTAGTAGAATAATGCCGCCTGCATTTTCAATCGAACCCGTTGCTTTATGGTTGTTAATTGGCGTAACCTGCAGCAAATATTTATTACCTTTAATCACCACTTGTTCAGAATAAGATTGTAAATTATTTTGCTCCAGTAATTTTGCCAAACGCGGGTGATTTATTAGCTGATTAAATTTTTTTTCTTTTAACTGATTATTATCAATAGCGAACAATTTTAACATCGCTGAATTGGCTAATTCGATATGAGCTTTAGGATTAACCGAAAAAATAGGATCAGGAAATGTATTTAATAGAGTTAATAATAATTTTTTTTCATGCTCAGAAGGCATAAAAGAGACCGTCTTAACATCTTTAACACCACGAATACGCCGAATTTCAGTCATTAACAGTTGAAACGTCGTAGTGTCAATTTGAGCAAATTTGAGATAAATATTACGATTTGGTGAAATTTCAATCCCTTCAAGGTCAATGTTTTGTAAATCAAGTAATTCACGTGTTAGTCCCATTCGATCTTGGCAAATCACTTCTAATCGCATCACTGAGAACCTTATATCTATATAATTTACTATTTAATTAATTAAGTATGCATTTTTATTTATTAAGCTACCATAGAAAACGTTTTATAACATAAACACTAGCACCAGAAATGATAAACGGATAAGCATTAATCTAATATTGCTGCTTACCATTTAGTCAACAGGGATCTTAATTAAAAAATTACCCAATTAAGCTTGATGGTGAATTAGTTAAATCTTTTTATGCTCAACACTTTTTGGCATAATATTTTTTAACTGGCTGAATAATTGACGACGAAAATCAGCCAATTTAGGTTTATCATCCATCCACGGTAAAGGACGGCATAACTCCATCGTTTTAATACCTAATCTAGCTGTGAGTAAACCGGCGCCGATCCCTTGAGCCGCTCGTGTAGAGAGCCGGGCCATAATATCTTGCGATAACCAATCCATGCCAATTTCACGCACCAACTCACTTGCTCCAGCAAAAGCAATATTAAGTAATACCATTTTAAATAATCGGATACGGCTATAATACCCTAGCTCAATGCCATAAATAGCTGCAATGCGATTAATCAATCGAATATTGCGCCAGGCAATAAATGCCATGTCGACAATAGCTAAAGGACTAACGGCTATCATTAACGCCGATTCAGCTGATGAACGATTAATCTCTTTCCTAGCCTGCTCATCCAAAATAGGTTGCACTATTTGGCTATAAAGTGTCACGATTTCTTTGTCATTATGACTATCATGGATTGTTGTCTGCCAACGTTTCTCGCCGGATGATCTAAGCCTATCGCCGATTGTTTGCCTAGCTTTTGACAAAATTCACGCCCGCCATGCATACCATGACTTTGCAAAAATTCTCTAGCCTGGATGCGTTCTTGACTAAGTTCTTTTAAATAATAAAGCTGCCGCCATTCAGTTATTATGGCGCCAATAGCAGCAATAATAATTAAGCCACCAGCCGCGACAATAGCTAAAGAAACCCAATTTTGATTTATCCACGCTTGGTAGATCCATTGGCCGGTCTGAGCAAAAATACTCACTACGATTAAACTTAAAGCAATAACCACCAGTTTACGCCAAAAACTATAGCGCGGTTTGAGTGCAGCATTGACCAATGCCTCAATTTCACCTTCTCGTTCGTCATTTTCTGCTTCGTGGCTGCTAGCCGCAAATTGTTCAGGCGCTAATTGATCAAACACTTTGGCCTTTTTTAACTTTGTTTTTTTGTTTGCCGGCAAAGACTCATCAAAATCGATGCGGGATTTTAGCGGTTTACTCATTTCAATTTATCTCCGAGTAAAAATTCTAAAGCACTATCCAATCGAATATGAGCAACAGGTTGATCAGTCGCTGTTTCGCGAGGCCGAAAAGATTCAAAATCAAATCCCTGCTTTAACCAAAAATCAGCATTAGGCAAACGCCGTGGTACCTCACCCGGAAAAAAAGTCATTAATCGACCATCTGTTAATCTATATCCCTTTAAGGCAGGTACCCGTTCTCCCTGATATTCAATCATACGATTATCTGTCGCCTGAATTGCAGCTAGTGCCAGACAATCCATGCTGATCCCTTCAAAAGCGGCATTTTGCCAGGCCGCACGAACTAATTGCTGCAGCAATGAAACTAAATTGGCATGTTGATCATGGGTTATATGATCAACCTTACTTGCCGCAAAAAGTAATTTATCAATATGTGGTGAGAACATGCGGCGCAATAGTGTCCGTTTACCATAATGAAAGCTACGCATAATTTGGGTTAATGCGGCCTGCATATCATTAAATGCTGCCGGACCGTTATTCAATGCAGCTAAACAGTCAACTAAAACAATTTGCCGATCAAAATGTTGAAAGTAATCTTTATAAAAACGCTTAATAATTTTTTGACAATAATAGTGATAACGCTGTTGCAACATACCAATATTAGACTGTTTGTCCGCTTGCTTTAATTTGAGTTCATCTGTTGTATCAATATTGGGCCAAGGAAAAAACTGCAATACCGGTGCCCCTGCAAGATCACCAGGTAATACAAATCGCTCTGGCTGAATAAAATATTGCCCCTGTTGTTTACAAAAAACCAAGTAATCGGTGTAAGCCTGAGCAATATTAGCTAATAATTTCTCATCAGCCGCAGCAAAGGGGTCGCACTGTTGACAAAGTTGCAACCATTGCTGTGCCCCCTCCTTATCACGGCCTTTTAATAGCTGTTGCATTTGCCGCGACCAACTAAAATAGTCCTGAGTCAACATAGGCAGATCCAGCAACCATTCGCCTGGATAGTCAATAATTTCAATATATAAATTAGAAGTCTCTTTGACGTGGCGTAGCAAACTCTGTTGCGATCGATAACGTAGTTGCAAACATATTTCACCGATCCCACGGGTAGGAGTCGGCCATTGAGGAGGAGAATGGTACAATGCTGCTATATTTTCGTCATAAGCAAAGCGAGGAATATTAAAATGTTTCTGCGGGATCCGTTTTGCACCTAATAGACGGCCATCTCTTGCGGCGGAAAACAGTGGCAAACGCGCCCCACTGTGCACATGTAGTAACTGATTAACCAGCGAGGTAATAAATGCCGTTTTACCACTACGGCTAAGCCCGGTAACCGCTAAACGGACATAACGATCTACGCTTCGATTGACCAGTTCACTAAGCTCACTTCGCAATCTTTTCATATTTCTCCCATAACAACTTACGCACAAGTTTAGCAATGCCCGGACGTTTAAATAGCTGTATAACTATTAACATAAACCATCGCAAAGGTTTGCGGCTAGTATATTTTAACATTAGTCCAATTATTCCTGCTGGCGCGTAATGAATAACAATAATTATTGCTATTCTTGCCACTTTTCCGCTTAAAAGTTTAATTTTTGGTCGGCTAATCAGCATATTCTTCTGTTAATACATAGGATAATTTTTAGTTAATAAGAAAAATGATTTTACGGTAGAGCATTATTCACTCTACCGTAATTTGATAGTTAGTTACAATTTATTGATGCGGCTATCAATACTGAAACTATCAGAAGTGATATAGCGTTCCATTTGGCGCAGTTTTTTTTCACCCGCTTTCAATTGCTGATCGATTTCATTCATTAACTTAGTCACTTTAACACTAACATCAGTTTCATCCTGATAACCTGCCGGTGCCGGTTCGATAAAAAACCACATTAACAGATAAATAACGATGGTAATGGCAAAAAATCCCAAGAATAATGCCACAACCGCCAGTGCCCGTACTAAATTAACCGGTAAATCAAAGTAATGCGCCAACCCGGCACAAACACCCCCAATCATACGTTGATCAGTACGTCGATAAAGTTTGCGCGCGCCCATTTTTGCCATTATATTTGCCTCCAATTTGGATGCTCTGCATCCAAAATATCTTCCAGCGCTTTAATACGTTGCTGCATGCGTTGTGCTCGCTCGGCTAACTGCGTTAGTCGCTGGATCTCATTCTGCGTTAATTGACTATGGCTATTTCCTTTTTTACCATAGTGGCACCATAACCAAATAGGCAGAATAAAGATAACAAAGATCAATAAAACTAACCCAATAAATATAGAGCCCATCACATTTCCTTATTCATCATTAATTTTGGCTACCAATAGATTACTCTTGTTTGTTCAGTTTAGCTTTCAACGCAGCCAATTGCTCACTGATTTCATCATCAGCTTTTAATTCAGCAAACTGTTGGTCTAAGGATTTTTGTTTACCTAAATGATAACTTTGCGCTTCACTTTCCATATGATCGATCCGCTGCTCAAACTGTTCAAACCGCGCTAATGCTTCATCCAATTTACCACTATCTAATTGACGACGCACATCACGACTGGATTGCGCGGCTTGATGCCTTAATACCATAGTTTGCTGCTTTGCCCGTGTTTCAGTCAGTTTTTGCTCTAATTCAGCAATCTCATCTTTCATACGTACTAGTGTTTCATTTACCATTATTAACTCACTTTTTAGTGTATCAATAATGGTAGCCACTTTTTGCTTTTCAATTAATGCCGCGCGAGCTAAATCCTCTTTATCTTTAACTAGCGCCAGTTCTGCTTTTTCTTGCCATTGTATAACTTGTTTTTCACCACTAGCAATACGGCGCTCTAATCCTTTCTGCTCAGCTAAAGTGCGTGCCGAGATTGAACGAGACTCAACTAACATATCTTCCATTTCTTGGATCATTAAACGGATCATTTTTTGCGGATCTTCTGCCTTATCAAGTAAAGAAGCAACATTTGCATTAATGATATCTGCGAAACGTGTGAAAATGCCCATCGATAAATTCCTTAATTAATATTGAATGATTGATTTGTCATTAAATTTTTTTAACCTTAATCATTGATAAACAATATTCATGCCAATTTTACAAAAAATATAACCATATGAAATAATTAAATTTCTATTTTGTTATCTTTTATTCCAATTTTCGTTATAATTTACAGATTAATTAAAATGACCAATAAATGGCTAAAATGACCATACAATTCTCTACAGATAATATTCTTGGTACTGCTGATAATTTCTTGGAAATACTGGAGCAAACTTCTGCACTTGCCAAACTGAGTAAACCGGTTTTAGTCACAGGTGAGCGAGGAACAGGCAAGGAGCTGATTGCTAGCCGTCTTCATTACCTTTCACCACGTTGGCAAGAACCATTTGTTTCCCTTAATTGCAGTGCCCTGAATGAAAATTTATTAGATTCCGAATTATTTGGTCATGAAGCAGGCGCATTTACTGGTGCACAGAAAAGACATTTGGGACGATTTGAACGGGCAGATCGCGGCACACTTTTCCTTGACGAGCTAGCAACCGCCCCCATGATTGTACAAGAAAAATTATTACGGGTGATCGAATATGGCCAACTAGAGCGTGTCGGTGGTAGTCAAAGCCTTAAAGTCGATGTTAGGCTTATTTGCGCAACCAACGCTAATCTACCCCAATTAGCTAGCAAAGGCTTATTTCGTGCCGATCTACTTGACCGTCTGGCCTTTGATGTCATCCACATTCCGCCCTTACGTGAGCGATTAGCCGATATTATGTTACTAGCTGAACATTTCGCAATTAATATGTGCCGCGAGCTCAATCTCTCTTTTTTCCCTGGATTTACTGTTAAAGCACAAAAAAACCTGTCAGCTTATCCCTGGCCAGGTAATGTACGTGAATTAAAGAATGTTATTGAGCGTTCAGTCTACCGTCATGGCGATAGAGCTGAACCATTAGATTTGATTGTCTTCAATCCCTTTGCTAGTGAGTCAATGATGTCGGTGGTAACAAAAGACAACGATGAACTACCTCAACTTCCCATTGATTTGAAACAATGGCAGCATGCGGCAGAAAAAAATTTACTCGAACAGGCATTACAAATAAGCCAGTTTAATCAGCGCTTGGCCGCTTCACAATTAAAATTAACTTATCATCAATTAAGGGGACTACTGAAAAAACATAACTTGCCAGAGAATCAAAATACAAATAAAAATCAGTAATCGAGAAAGCAGCCATCCGATGCTGGCAAGAAAATTAAACCACTGGCAGCAATCTAAGCAATATCGTGTCGGCAATAAATTAAAGTTTCTATAATTATCAATAACGTTAGCAAAGCAGTTGGTTGAGAATTTTTATCAATAAATTACTGATAATTTTATCAACTCTATTTTGTTGCATAACAGGACTTAAGCTACAATAAAGCCATTCGCACTTATAATAGGTTTTTATATGCGGTACCTAATTTTATGGATTATTTTAATAAATGTAGGGATAATAAATGCATTAGCAGATACCCTTCCACCACAAATTCGTCAAAACAGTTTTATCTATTGTGTTAACGGCATTGTCACTACATTTAATCCGCAAATTGCCAGCACCGGGCTGATTATTGATCCACTAGCCGCTCAACTTTATGATCGATTATTAGAAGTTAATCCATTTACCTACAAATTAAATTCCGAACTCGCCTCGCGCTGGAAATCATTTGATAAAGGGGCAACTTATCGATTTTATTTAAAACGTAATATTCCATTTCAAACAACAGATTGGTTCACGCCGACACGAACGCTAAATGCCGATGATGTTGTGTTTAGTTTTTCCCGTATGTTTGATAAAAATCATCCTTATCACTATGTCGGGGGAGGCAATTATCCTTATTTCGATAGCCTGCAATTAGCTAACAATATCCGTAGTATTCGTAAAATTGATAATTATACTGTTGAATTTAAATTATATACCCCCGATGCGTCATTTCTCTGGCATCTTGCAACTCACTATGCGCCAATACTTTCACAAGAATATGCGCAATATCTCAACAAAATTAATCACAAAAAATTTATTGATTGGCAACCTGTTGGCACTGGTCCTTTCATGTTGGTAGGTTATCAAACCGGTCAATTTATCAAGCTAAATCGGCATAATAACTACTGGAAAGGCAAACCTTTAATGCAGCAAGTGGTGATTGATCTGGGTGCCGGCGGTACAGGACGCATATCTAAATTATTAACCGGCGAATGCGATGTCTTAGCCTATCCAGCTGCTAGCCAATTAAAGGTGCTACGTGAAGATGCCCGTTTGCGGCTATCGATGCGAGCCGGCATGAATATCGCCTATCTGATTTTTAACACTAGCAAACCACCGCTTGATCAATTAAAGGTTAGACAAGCCATAGCGTATTCAATTAATAATGAAAGATTAATGCAATCTATCTATTATGGCACCGCTGAAACAGCAACTTCTGTTCTACCAAGAGCTTCATGGGCTTATGATAATCAAATTAAAGTGACAGATTATAATCCTGAAAAAGCCAAAGAAATGCTAGAAGAGCTCGGTTTGTCCGGTATGAAATTAGATATTTGGGTTTCCGTTATTTCTCAATCCTATAATCCGAGCCCATTAAAAACTGCCGAACTTATCCAGGCAGACTTAGCAAAAGTAGGCATTAAGATGAATATTCATCCGGTAGAAGGCAATTTATTAGAAAATAAGCTGAGTGATCGTAACTATGACATGATTCTTGACGGTTGGTCGACGGATAGTAATGATCCTGATAGTTTTTTCCGCCCTCTACTTAGTTGCGCTGCCAAGGAATCACATACTAATTTGAGTAAATGGTGTAATCCTTACTTTGATGAACTTTTACGTAAGGCGCTAGTAAGCCAAAGTATTTCATCTCGCATTAATTATTACCACCAAGCGCAATCATTACTAGCAAAAGAATTACCCGTATTACCGCTAGCTTATTCATTACATTTACAGGCTTATCGCTATGATATCAAAGGGCTAGTTATTAGCGCCTTTGGTAACTCCTCTTTTGCCGGGGTTTATCGTGATGGGTCGATTAAAACCCCACTACCGGCTGACTCCTATTTTAATGACGAAGAAGGAGCAGCCTGGTGATTATTTACGTATTAAGGCGGTTATTACTTTTAATTATTACTTTATTTTTACTAACGCTGGTTAGTTTTAGTTTGAACTATTTCACTGCTGATGCTCCATTAAGTGGACTATCATTATGGGATGCCTATATTTTTTATTTAACCGGCTTATTACATTGGAATTTTGGTTTTTCTAGTATTAATGGTCAACCGATTAGCAGTCAGCTGAATGCCACTTTTCCTGCCACCATGGAGTTATGCTTTTTAGCGTTTATTTTAGCTTTAATAATCGGCATCCCTACCGGCATTGTTGCGGGTGTCTGGCGCAATAAGCCAATTGATTACATTATTAAAATTTTTATCCTAATCGGTTTTTCTATGCCAATTTTTGTGTTGGCTTTATTATTTATCCTGCTTTTTTCATTGAAATTAGGCTGGTTACCGGTCTCTGGCCGAATTAATTTACTGTATGATCTTGAACCTGTGACCGGTTTTGCCCTGATCGATATATGGTTATCGAATTCAATCTATCGTAGCCAAATGTTTATTAATCTATTAGAGCATTTGATTTTACCCGTTATTACATTAGCTATTGCGCCAATTTCTGAAATGATACGTTTAATGAAAAATAGTACTGAAGCTTTTATGGGTGAAAATTATATTAAAGCAGCAGCAACCAGAGGACTCTCTCGCATTACCATTATCAAACGTCATGTCTTACACAATGCGTTGCCTCTTATTATTCCAAAACTTGGTCTACAGTTTTCTACTATGATAACACTAGCGATGATCAATGAACTTGTATTTAATTGGCCAGGCTTAGGGCGTTGGTTAGTCACTGCCATTCGACAAAATGATTACTCAGCAATTTCTGCCGGCGTAATGATTATTGGTACTTTAGTTATTTTTGTTAATGTCATATCGGATATTTTAGGCGCTATGATGAACCCTTCTAAATATAAGGATGGGTATGTCTTCAGATAATTTTTATCGTGAACAAAAGATGCCATCCCCTATCCGGGTTGTCTGGCGATTTTTCTCTAATGATATTCTGGCAATGACTGGATTTTATGGTATTGTTTTTCTCCTGGTTTTGACTTTATTTGGCAGCTACTTAGCCCCCTATACCATTAACCAACAATTTTTGGGCTACCAGCTACTACCTCCATCCTGCTCGCATTATGGTAATGTGGCATTTTTTTTGGGTACTGATGATCTTGGTAGTGATATTTTAAGTCGATTACTTATCGGTACAGCATCTACCTTTGGCTCTGCACTTGTGATCACCATTAGCACAACGCTGGTCGGATTAATATTAGGTTGTTTAGCCGGCATTACCCATGGGTTAAAATCAGCTATTTTAAATCATGTGTTAGATACGCTGTTATCAATTCCCTCGCTACTCCTGGCGATTATTATTGTCGCTTTTGCCGGTTCAAGCCTTGAAAATGCGATGATAGCAATTTGGTTAGCCTTATTACCAAGAATTGTTAGAACAATTTACAGCGCTGTTCGCGATGAATTAGATACCGAATATGTTCTTGCCGCTCGACTTGACGGTGCTTCAAACTTTTATATCCTTTGGTATACCGTATTACCCAATATCACACCTATCTTGGTAACAGAAATTACTCGCACTCTCTCTATGGCCATTCTGGATATGGCTGCGTTAGGCTTTCTTGATTTAGGTGCTAGATTACCGACTGCTGAATGGGGCACTATGCTCGGTGATAGTTTAGAATTGATTTATGTAGCACCATGGACAGTCTTTCTTCCTGGTGCAGCCATTATGATCAGCGTTTTATTTGTTAACTTACTTGGTGATGGCTTACATCGCGCCATTAATGCTGGGGTGGAATAATGCCATTATTAGATATCCGTAACCTCACTATTGAATTTATGACCGCCAAAGGGCCAGTGAAAGCCGTCGATAATGTTTCTTTACAGTTAAATGAAGGCGAAATTCGTGGCTTAGCTGGCGAGTCCGGTTCAGGTAAAAGTTTGATTGCTAAGGCTATTTGTGGCGTTACTAAAGATAACTTAAAAGTGACTGCCGATCGTTTTTATTTTCTTGATATTGATCTGTTAAAGCTCACTGCACGCCAACGACGTAGAGTGATAGGCCATAATATTTCGATGATTTTTCAAGAACCCCAGTCTTGCTTAGATCCAGCTGAAAATATTGGTAAACAACTTATCCAATCAATACCACAATGGACTTTTAAAGGTCGTTGGTGGCACCGATTTAGTTGGCGTAGGCGACGCGCAATTGAATTACTCCATCGAGTCGGAATTAAAGATCACGATGATATTATGTACAGCTATCCTTATGAACTTACTGAAGGTGAATGTCAGAAAGTGATGATAGCCATTGCGCTAGCAAATCAACCACGATTACTGATTGCCGATGAACCCACCAATGCAATGGAATCGACAACTCAAGCACAAATATTTCGGCTGCTTGATAGATTAAACCAAAACAATAACATGACAATTTTACTAATTAGTCATGATATGCAAATGATGAGCAAACTCGTTGATCGGATTAGCGTACTCTATTGTGGCCAAACCGTTGAAAGTGCAACCCCTGAAGAGTTACTGGTCCGCCCCCATCATCCTTATACACAAGCATTAATCCGTGCAGTACCGGATTTTGGCAGCCCACTTCCACATAAAAGTCGACTAAATACCCTACATGGGGCGATCCCTTCTTTAGAGCACCTGCCAATCGGTTGCCGTCTTGGCCCTCGTTGTCCCTATGCACAAAAAACGTGCATTATCACACCGCCACTACGCAGCATAAAAAATCGGGCCTTTGCATGTCATTTTCCTCTTAATATGGAGGAAACATCATGACAACACCGTTACTGGCAATCAAAAATCTGACTAAAACCTTTCGTTATCGCACCGGGTTATTTCAAACTCAACTATTAGAAGCAGTAAAACCTTTAAGTTTTACCTTAAGAGCTGGTGAAACCTTGGCAATTATTGGTGCTAACGGTTCAGGTAAATCAACCCTGGCCCGCATGTTATCGGGTGTTATTGAACCTAGTGGTGGTGAAATCTTTATTAATGGACATCAGCTTAACTTTGGCGATTATAGTTATCGCAGTCAACGCATCCGCATGATATTTCAGGATCCAAGTACTTCTTTAACCCCCAGGCAGCGTATTGGGCAAATTCTTGAGATCCCTTTAATTCTAAATACTTCACTGTCCGTTCATGAACGGGAAGAGCTTATAGAACAGACTCTTCGCCAAGTTGGGCTATTACCTGATCACGCTGGCTATTATCCTCATATGTTAGCAGCGGGTCAAAAACAGCGAGTAGCGCTGGCAAGAGCGTTGATCCTGCAACCAGAGATTATTATTGCCGATGAAGCACTGGCGTCATTAGATATGACAATGCGTTCTCAAATCATCAATTTAATGCTTGAATTACAAGAAAAACAAGGTATTTCCTATATTTATGTTACTCAACATCTAGGTATGATGAAACATATCAGCGATAAAGTGTTGGTAATGGATAATGGTGTTGTCGTCGAAAGAGGTAATACCGCCGAAGTACTTGCTTCACCTTTACATGAAGTGACCCGACGCTTAATTGCCAGCCATTTTGGTGAACTTTTATCTGCCGATGCCTGGCGGCAAGATGTTAGCTAATATAAAGGCAGCAAAAACTGCTCGGATCAGCGAGGTAATACAACATATTTTCTTCTGTCATGATAAACTCTCTGCCGTTTATCAAAAATATAATGCATAAATACCATCTACAATAGATAATTTATGCTGTGTATATTATTGTTATTATTTAAAAATTTACAAGGATACGGCTTATGGGCTTTATGAGCGGCAAGCGCATTCTGATCACTGGTTTAGCTAGTAAACTATCTATTGCTCACGGTATTGCACAAGCAATGCACCAACAAGGGGCTGAACTGGCCTTCAGTTATCAAGGTGATAAACTGAAATCTCGCGTAGAAGATATGGCAAACAGCTTTGGCTCTAGTATTGTTTTGCCATGTGATGTTGCTTCCGATGAAAGTATCACTACCTTATTTGCCGAGCTGGCGAAAGTATGGCCCAAATTTGATGGTTTTGTCCATTCAATTGCCTATGCACCAGCCGATCAACTTGATGGTGATTATGTCGATGCAGTGACACGCGAAGGCTTCCGGATTGCCCACGATATTAGTTCCTATAGCTTTGTTGCGTTAGCAAAAGCTTGTCGAAGTATGTTAAATCCTCATTCTGCCCTGGTTACCCTAAGTTATTTGGGCGCTGAGCGTGCGATCCCTAACTATAATATTATGGGATTAGCAAAAGCTTCCCTTGAAGCAAATGTTCGTTATATGGCTAACGCAATGGGGCCTGAAGCTATTCGCGTTAATGGCATTTCAGCCGGTCCAATCCGCACATTAGCAGCATCGGGCATAAAAGATTTTCGGAAAATGCTATCACATTGTGAATTAGTAACCCCTATTCGCCGTACGGTAACAACGGAAGATGTTGGCAATTGTGCTGCTTTCCTTTGTTCTAATTTATCAGCGGGTGTGACAGGTGAAATTTTACACGTTGACGGTGGTTTCAGTATTGCTGCTATGAACGAACTAGAGTTAAAAGCGTAGTACAATAATCAGCCCGCCAAATCTATTGATTGATAATGATGCAATTTAACGGCGGGCTTACTGTTATAAGCAAAACAAATTAATGATACTGAATAAGATAATTTGCCATCAAATCGGTAATTATCCCTCTTTGATCGTTATAACTAATAAAATTTTCAGGCGTTATATCGATGATCCTAGGTAACATTGATGTCACAATACTCGATTTTGTTAAACCTTGAATACCCTGATTACTGTCAACCAAACGCAACGCCTCTGCCATTGAAGCAAAACAAGCTTGCAGATTATTTTGTGTTTCTTCTGAGCCGCTAGCATTAATTTTTTCTTTGATCAAACTATCAAAGTCTTCTTGCGCAAAGACCTTGTCTAATTGTTGCAATGCTTCTGGATCACTGTTATCGATTGGCAAAATATTTTTTAATTCATTCATATCGACGTTGGGGAAAAATTCACCTAAAAAGGTTTTTACCATCCATGATAAAGAAATGGGTTCAGATTGAAGTGCTTCGTTGCTAAATGCCTTAATCAATTTGCTATTATCATCTTTATTGTATATTGCTTTATTCGGCTCTCCTCTAAAAATACCCTCAACATTTTTGTCCGCTATAAATTGATTTAACTTGTCACAAATTCCTGCGATATTAGCACGCATTGCTTGTTCTACTGCTATACGCTCTTTAGCAACTTGACCTGCTTCTATTTTGTTCTGCTCGACATTATCGCTGGCTGAGGACATTTTTCTCTGCCAAAAACTGGGATTACTCAATTTGAGTAAACCATCGTACAGCATATTAAAGCCAGTTTTCTGCGGTTTTTCATTTAAAATAACACTTTCTGATTTCACTGTAGTTGATTGCGCTGACTCAGGCAATTTTTTGCCAGTTAACGTCATTCCTTCTGATGATATTGAACTCACTCTACGCAATTCAACGGGAAATTTTTGCGGTTGAGATGAATAGCTAAATGAATCATTTGATTTCCAGTCAAATTCGCTGGAACTATTTTTTACGCCAATCAAACTATTCACCAAACTAATTGTTAAATCTTTAAAATTATTAAAGCTGTTTTGAATGCTTGATAACAGCGAAGTAGTCGATGTTTCAGTATTATTGGTGTTGGAAAAACTATCTAAACGCATGTTAACTCCATTATTTATTTTATATATTTGCCCGAACAAGTGTAAATACAATTAAATAACACCAATACCAAATTTAGCTTTTCTATTATTTACAAAATAAATATCTGACTTTTTATAAACAGTAAATATATTATCTGTAGATAAATAGCCATTTATAAAATAAATTTATTTAATTATGCCAATAACCAATACGACACAAATAACATTAATAATTTTTAATGATATTTTATGTTATGCAAAAAATGTTAATTTTTCAATATTGTTAAGATTAGGTTAAGTAAAATAAAGAGTGTTGTGTTTTAATAAAATTTCATTATTAATATTAAAAATATCGAAATTATTACTGGTTAAATATTATAAACCCGTCAATAAATAAACTTTTTAAAACTAATTACCCTGTTATCAAAATATTATTTATAAGACGGGATTTTTTAATTTACTTATTAATAATTTTTAATAAGATAATTTGCAATTAAATCCTTGATCTGATTAGCTTCCTCTTTATGTGTTGCAATATACATGGGCACCTCGAAAAACCTAAGCCGAGTTTGATTTTGCTGATAAAGTTATCGGAAGCTGGTCTACTGAGCTAACCACCATGAAGAAATGCAGCGCCATTAAGAATGACCTCTTTGCAAACCAGTATCACCAACAGACGATCGACAAGTTGGGTGACCCGCTGGTCAAGATCGAAACCTGTATAGACTTTGCGCATCTAGCAGCAGAAATCGACCATGTGGTACCGCGTCCTGTCAGCAAAAAAGGCGGACGTCCACCATTTCCAACAGAGACCATGGTTCGCATTTTAGTCTTAAAGCGTATCTA
>NZ_NHNG01000310.1:0-526 GCF_002287155.1 Arsenophonus sp. ENCA | reverse complement strand
TTCCGATAACTTTATCAGCAAAATCAAACTCGGCTTAGGTTTTTCGAGGTGCCCCTTATTTATTCAATGTAATTATCTTATTTACCTTTTTTACGCGTAATTTGCCATTGGGCGTTGCCGGTTTGTTGAAAATCAATTACTTCATGACCTGATTTAGCCGCCCACTTTGGAATATTCTTCGTTGCTTGAGCACAATCATATTTAATAACTAAAATATCACCGTTTATCATTAAATCTATCGCTTTTTTCGCTTGAATTAGTGGATATGGGCATAACTTCTCTCTGGTATCTAGTTGAATTTCACTCATATGCAATAACCTCTATGATTTTATTTGCCATGGACGGATCACAGTAAAGTAACTACTGAGCCAACTACCGAAAATAATACAAGGAATAAACACCCAGCCTTGCCATGAAAACCAAGCGGTATTAACCAAAGTATTACCTAGCATGCAGCCACCCGCTAAACCGCTACCGATCCCCATAAATAAACCACCAATAAAACTTTTTACCACGGTGGTCAAAC
>NZ_NHNG01000079.1:0-937 GCF_002287155.1 Arsenophonus sp. ENCA | reverse complement strand
AACAGGTAAAACGCACATCAGGGCGACCCTGATAGGTTCGCCGAAATCCGTTGATGATGTAGGTGTATTTCATACTGCACCTCCAACAGAGTTAACACATGAACGAGGAAGCATATTCACCGGAATATAGCGGTCAAAGCCTTGAGATTTGCCAAATGTCCTTAACTCAAAGGCAGAATGGACGTTGAGTTTTTCGTATAAACTTTTAATGTGGTGCTCTGTTGTACTAGTCGCAATATTTAACCGTCTAGCGATTTCCTTGCTGCTAAAACGGTGCATTGTGAAAAACAGAACTTTCCACTCTTTATCAGTGAACAGTTTGTTAGGTTTTTCGGTGGTAACCGCATAAGGTTGAATGCCATCGACATAGTCCAACGGTGACAAAAACAGGAACTCATGGGCATGGAAGAATGTTCCCATGTAGCTCTTCTCGTTATCAAAAAGCGGTAAGAAATGGAACTGCCAAACGGTGGGCGATTCCCTGAAATCAGCAGGCAAATTACATATCAAAGAGAATGGCGATTTTTCGCTGTGGATTCTCTCTATCAGCGTTCCCATTTCAGGCAAATGAATAAGCAAATAGAGTAAATCTGTCATTTTGACGTTGGTATCGACTTTACCTTCGTTATCAACTAAACCAGAAGGCACACCGCTACTCAAAAAGAATTTAACACGAGTTTCGCAGTCTCTAAAAAAGAAGTATAAATTTAAAAACAAGAAAAAATCAGGATGTTCATATTTTGTCCGGTTATCCATGCATTAAAGATATCTATAAAATATTCTTGCAAGTAAGCAGTGTAAGATACTCTAGTTTGGCGTTATCAGAAGTCAGCCCATCGCCTTTATCTCATGACACGGTTAGCCGATGGTTAAAAAGTAGATGTTTCCGCCCTAAAGACCTATGGCGATTAGTTGAACCTTCTATAGACAAAAAAAG
>NZ_NHNG01000299.1:0-527 GCF_002287155.1 Arsenophonus sp. ENCA | reverse complement strand
CCTGTCCGACGAGCAGATGGAGTACCAGCTTCTTGACAGGATGAGCTTCAAGCGCTTCTGCGGCTTACCCTATGCCATCAACATTCCTGATCGCACCACTGTGTGGACGTTCGAGAACCGAATCGGTGAAGTTGGTGCTAAAGCCATTTTCGATGGTGTAACCTCTCAACAAGCGTGTTGCTTAATAGTGAAATAAGGGTGTTTCGGTGATTGAAGTAAATTTTACGCTGTTCTGAGATGGAAATTCCAAAGACCTGCGCTAAGGAGTAAGAAGGTATCATCAATAAAGGGTCTACGATTCCGTAAAATTTGGGTCATGCAACCGAGGCGCTTGATACCCGCGATGGCGTGTTCAACTGTAATACGGATGCCCGAGATTATTTTATTTTCTTGTTTTTGTTCAGGCGATAAAGGTCTTTTTCGAGTTCCTTTTTTTGGGATTTGTGTATTAGGATGCTGTTTATCTATACCTTGAAAACCGGTATCTGCCCAGATGGTTACCTCAGGAGGAATATGGCGAATTATAT
>NZ_NHNG01000416.1:0-527 GCF_002287155.1 Arsenophonus sp. ENCA | reverse complement strand
CAAGCTGACAGCAGGAACTGTCGGACATTCCATATCCAGCGTTCTCTAACCTTTGGCAGGCAAAACGACATCTTTTTCCAGTTGCCGTGATCATTGATGCCGCCTGTAGTCCACGACAGATGAATATGGCAATTCCAGTTAAGCTGTCGTCCGTAGGTGTGAAGAGCACCGAAAATGCCAAGGGTGAGACCTCTTTGCTCTGCGGCATAAAGCAAATTCACGAGTTTCGCACAAAACTAATTTGGGTACGCTAATAAAACACGGATGTGCTCAGCAATAGCATTTTTGATTACGTCCCAATTTTGTTGATAAAGGGTTATTTTTTCAGATATACGACGTTTATGTTGTTCAAACCACGCAGAAATAGCGAGAAAAATATGATTTCTTTGCGCTCGGCTCGTGCGAGCCTGACAGCGTTCAATACCACAATTTTGTTTAACTTCTCGATGATAAACTTCAACAGACCAACGGGCATCCATGATAGATTTGACGTATTCACGGGTGGGATTCTCTTTGTTTGTTACTAT
>NZ_NHNG01000572.1:0-5337 GCF_002287155.1 Arsenophonus sp. ENCA | reverse complement strand
AAATCTTGAATCAGCGAAAGAGCATGGTTGAACCTGTGTTTTCAGCATTGCGGGGAATTCAGGGTTTGGAACGTTTCCGGCGTAAGGGATTATTAGCGGTAAAGCTCGAATTTACCCTGCATGCAATGGCCTATAACTTATCAAGAGCGGTTGCTCTGATATTATGGATGATTTTCAGTCTATTATTTGTACAAACTAAAATCAGAAAAAGAGAAAATCTGCACGGTGGGATATTGTTGAAAAAAAAATTCCACCCCTTTTGCGACAGCCTCTATAAAAACGCGCCTCATGCACAATCCGTTCACGCTCATAAGGCAGGCCATCGCCGTACTTCTCCATAATGTCTCGTTGATGAATGGCCAAGGTGTTCATGTTGTCCTGTAAATCGGGGGCGACCTGATATTCAGGCGTCATATCTATCTTCTCTGGCAAGGCGCGTCGGGCCATCACTCGTTCCTCCGGTAAGGTTAGCGGCTGCTAAAGCAGCGCTGTTTTAATTCTGTCAACTTCACCTGGCTGCGGTCTGAGGCATCCAGATAGGCCATCGCAATCAGTAAAAACTCCTGGCCCAGCGCGTAATGCCCTGTGGGTCGTTTTTCAATCATGCCCTCTTCTATCATCAGCGGCAGGGTGCGACTGATGTTGGTGGGGTTTTCCTTCAATAAACGGGCTAAATCCCCATTAGACAGTCCATCGGTACCGTGCCCTTTGAGTGCCTTTAAAATTCGCAACACGCGCCGGGCGCGGGAGCTAGCGGGTAATAATGTGGTCTCACTCATCTTGTTATTCCTGTTACTCTCAGTGAAATTGTGTTACCGTCAGTGCAATGTATTCGTTGTCATTTATGCATAGACCGTCTCGCTGCTTCTGAGGTACGTATGGTTTGCTGGATGGCCCGCTTTATCTTATAGGCTTCACCGCGTATGCCTTTGCTTGAGCCCGCAAGCAACATCCAGACGTTATGGGGTTTAAACCCCCGCTTCAGTGCCCAGGCTTTAACAGAAGGGTAATCCTGGTAAACACAGTGATAAAAAATTTGCTTTTCGTCTGCGAGGTGCATTGTTCTTTCTCCGTAAAAATTTTCATAAAAAAGTATACTTTCATATTTAAAATAATGTAAAGTCCTTTTTGAAGATTTTTGTATGTTTTTTTAAGTCTCGTTACATCACTATCAAACGCAATAGAAGGAGAGCCTTATGGCAAAGAAAAAAACCGCCACAACACTGTTGGCAACCTCACCGGACAATATCACGATTGCGGGGGGGGGGCAATTGTATACCCTGAAAAAAGTGAAGAAAAAAGCGCTCAACAGGACGTGATGGCGCGGTTTGGCGATGGCCTGCCTTATGAGCGTGAACGGATTGTGCATGAGGCGCGCTTTTATATGGCGCAGAGTGCCGAAGCCATGCTGGAGGCAGGAAAGCGACTCATTATTCTTAAAGAGAATGAACCGCATGGCTCTTTCTTGAATATTGTAACTGAACAGTTGGGGTTAGTGCCAAAGACAGCTCATCGCATGATGAAGGCAGCATTAAAGTATTTATCGCCTTCGCTTCAATCAAAGATGACAACGTTGTCAAACTTGGGCAAAGCAAAACTCTATGAGCTGATGCTGGAAGACGACGAAGACCTCGCTGAACTCGCCGAAGGCGGCACCATTGTAGGCCTCACCCTCGATGATGTGGACCGCATGTCGGTGCGTGAGCTGCGCGCGGCGATACGCCAATCGCGCCAGAAGTTAAAAGAAAGTGAAAATGACTTAAATACCAGTCGACAAATGGTGGCTGAACGAGAAGAAAAAATCCAAAAACTCACTGTAAACAAATTAGTTAACAACCCGCTGGATGCAGAGGGGATTCGCCAACTACGCGATGAAATCGGCCTGGTTGAGTACGAAATAAAAGCCTTGCTGATGACCCGCTTTCGGGAAGGGGTTGACAGACTGGCCAGCAACAGTGGCGATATCCTGCCGCACGCAGAATACATTGCGGGCCTCTTAAATGATATTGAACTTGAAATCACCTTATTACGCGATGACTTTGCCCTGCCGCGCCATGCGTTAATCGACCCGGTGCCAGCCTGGGCGAAAGACGACATAGAGGCTGATAACGGGGACTATTCCGCTTCCGCCCGCCCTGAAAAGCAGATTAACCAGGATGAGGTGGAAGATGTATGAGAATCGTGTATCTAACCTGCATTCACCTGCGTTTCAGTGGGAGGGCATGTGCATGATGAATCCGGCCCTGATTGAACGATTACTCATCGTTGCCCGTGAAGCTGAGCAGGCAGGCCATGGTGGAAAAGAGGCCGTTTATCAGACGGCCTGTAAAGAGTTGATGATGGCCAAATCAACATTACTCAGAAAAATCAGGCAGGTAGCTTATAAAGCCCCACGAAAAAAACGTGCAGATGTGGGAACAAGCGCTTTGACATACGAAGAAGCGTTAAAAGTATCTGCTGTTATAACAACAACCTTTCGTAATAATGGCAAGAAAATGTATAGCCTCGAGCGTGCCGTTGATGATTTGAGCGCCAATGGCTTAATCAATGCAGGCTACCTACATCACGATACCGGGGAGTGGTTTCCGCTGTCAATCGATGCCGTCCGCCGCGCATTGTACCACTATAAGCTGCACCCTAACCAGTTACGCGGTGCAACACCGTGCGTACGACTCAAAACCGAGCACCCCAATCATGTCTGGCAACTGGATGCGTCGCTCTGTGTGCTTTATTACCTGAAAAATCCAGGTAAGCGGGGCGCAACTTGCGATACAGGCTTGCGCATGATGAGGAGGGAAGAATTTAACCCAAACAAACCCAAAAACCTGGACCGTATTGTTAACGACCGCGTCTGGTCATTTGAGTTAACTGACCATACCAGTGGCTGGATTTATGCTGAATACCGCTTCGGCGGGGAAACGACGAAAAACTTTACCGATGTGTTGATTAACGCCATGCAGGAGCGGGGTGGAGCCGATGTCCTGCACGGTGTGCCGCGCATTCTGTATACCGACCCCGGTTGCGCACTGGTGTCTGCCACCATGCGGAATCTCTGCCGCGCCCTGGGGATTCAGCTTATCTCACACAAAGCGGGGAATGCCAGGGCAACGGGCTCAGTAGAAAAGGCGCGGGACATTCTGGAATGCGAGTTTGAATCGCGCCTGTATTTTGTCCGCATAGAAGATATCGATAAACTCAATGACAAGGTAAAGCTTTGGCGCATGGAGTATAACGCGACGAGGATACACAGCCGTCACAAAAGGACGCGGACTGACTGCTGGAAAGATATCGCTGAAAGCCCGCTACTAGTTAAGGCCCCGTCCATTGAGGTGTGTCGACAGTTGGCTGTGAGCAACCCTGAAACGCGTAAGGTGAGGGCTAATCATTGCATTTCAGTGGGGGATTATGAATACAGCGTCAAAGGCGTACCTGGGGTTTTTATCAACGACACCATTCTTGTCACCCGTAATCCCTGGCGGAATAACGAGGTACAGGTCGTTATTATCGGCGAGGACGGCAGGGAAACCTTCTATCCGGCCCCTATGGTCATAAAAAATCAATATGGCTTTGACGTTACTGCGCCGACCATCGGTGAGTCCTTTAAGGCGCCACCCCATACGCCCGCCCAGAAGAATCTGGCTGAAGTGGAGCGGGTACTGTATGGCACCCAGACTGTTGCCGAAACAGAGGCCGCCCGCAAGGCGAAAGCCTTACCTTTTGGCGGACGCTTTAACCCGTATCTGAGCAGCGAAAAATACCAGACGACCTCACCGATTGACCCGTCGAACGCGGGACTGCCTGCCTCCGTGGGGGTCACCCGTTTTGAAGAACGGTTAAACCCCGTGGCCGTTGTACAAATACTGCGGGAACGCTTTAAGGCAGCGGGTAAAAGCTGGCACGGCGAGTTTTATCTCACGCTGACCCAGCGCTTCCCGGACGGTATCCCTGCCGACCAGGTTGACGCACTGGGTGATGAACTGATGGCCCAGTCCACCGATGTGGTGGTCAATCTCGCCAGCCACGGGTAACGGGAGGTCATCATGCTAAAACTCAAAACCCTGCTGCAACAGCACAGCCTGACCCAGGCGGCACTGGCGCGTGAGCTGGGTGTCTCTGAAGCCACGCTGGCACAAATCATTAACCACAACCAGTGGCCAAAACGGGATACGCACGACCTCAAATCAGGCATTGAGCGCTGGTTAGGTCAGCGTGGTGTGAATGCCAGAGACTGTTTCGATGCTATCGCCAGTCGTAAGAATAACCCCACCGTATTGAATAAGGAGGAAAGGATGTTACTGAAAAAACAGGTCTTGCTGCCTGCCACCAAAAAGCATTTTGGGCTGTTTCGCGCCCCGTTTGATGACAATGCCGTGCAAAGTCACGAGGACGTATTTATGACGCCCGATAACCGTTATGTCCGGGAAGCCTTATGCCAAACAGCCTTATATGGTGGCTTTGTGGCGATTGTTGGTGAATCCGGCTCAGGCAAAAGCACCCTGCGGCGTGACATGATTGAATACATCAACCAGAAGAACGCGCCGGTGCTGGTCATAGAGCCCTATGTGTTGGCCATGGAAGACAACGACCATCAGGGAAAAACCCTGAAAGCCGCCAGTCTGGCGGAAGCCATTGTCCATACGTTGGCCCCACTGGAAACGCTCAAACGCTCGCCCGAAGCGCGCTTTCGCCAGTTACACAAATTGTTAAAAGAAAGCAGCCGCACCGGGTATCGCCATGTGCTGGTGATTGAAGAAGCGCACTCCCTGCCGATACCGACGTTAAAACACCTCAAGCGGTTCTTTGAACTGGATGATGGGCACAAAAAACTGCTGGCTATCATTCTGCTGGGCCAACCTGAGCTGAGCGACAAGTTATCTGAACGTTTTTTTGAGGTCCGGGAAGTGGTGCAACGCTGTGAAGTGATTGACCTGCCGCCCCTGGACGCCCATCTGACGGATTTTCTTGCGTTCAAATTTAAGCGGATAGGCACAGACCTGAACAAGATTATCACCCCGGATGCCATCAAGGCGATACGCCAACGCCTGAGTTATCAGCGAGGGGACCAAAGCACCGCGTCAAAGCAGAGAACGACAGTCAGCCTGCTTTACCCCCTGGCTATCGGCAATCTGGTGACCGCCGCCATGAATCTGGCCGCGCGAAACGCGATCCCGGTTATCGACGCCAATATTATTCACAGTGTCCATTAAGTTCACGAGTTTCGCACAAAACTAATTTGGGTACGCTAATAAAACACGGATGTGCTCAGCAATAGCATTTTTGATTACGTCCCAATTTTGTTGATAAAGGGTTATTTTTTCAGATATACGACGTTTATGT
>NZ_NHNG01000740.1:0-528 GCF_002287155.1 Arsenophonus sp. ENCA | reverse complement strand
CAATAGAAAGATCTTTTAAAAACAGCAATTGGTTATCGCCTTCGGCAAAGTTGAAGTGAAAAATAAAAGCGGTTAATAGACTAAAAGCAACGGTAAAAATAGCTATGGTTCGAGTTAAAAAACCCAATAGTATGGCAATCCCACCGCCAAACTCTAATAAAATAGTCAATGGTAGCAAAAATGCAAGGACACCCATCGCATGCATATATTGCTGAGTTTCGATATAGCCGTTACCAAGCTTACCATATCCGGCAAAAATAAATAACAGTGGCATCAGAATATGCGCCACTAGGATAGTGATATTCTCTATGTTTTTCATATTCATCTCTCTTAAAGCATCATATTTAAAGTAATAGTTTTTAATCTGTAGTGGGCAGTTTGACTGCTAGGCAAGAGCAGTTAATTGCTGTTTTATTTATAGTAAAGCCTACATTATTAAAAATACTAGCTAAGAAAATTCAATCTATTATGCAAAAAAATTGAATGAATTAATCGAGAATAGTTTTTGTCTAAAAGGAGTGAATTGTT
>NZ_NHNG01000521.1:0-950 GCF_002287155.1 Arsenophonus sp. ENCA | reverse complement strand
ATTGTAGCTAAATGAACTGCGGTAGTTGTTTTTCCAACACCACCTTTTGTGTTAACTATAGCATAAATCATAAGCACTCCCACCTTAGCTATCTTTATATAAAGATATCACTATATCAAGATATAATTTAGATATCAAGATATAATAATATCGTGATATCTTGATATAATCCCCTCTATCCTGTTTAGATCGGGGGTGTAAAAGACTGATGCGATATGATTTTAATGTTTTTTCTTCCAGTTCAAATAGAAGTCGTACAGCATCACCCAATCTTCTGGTCGAATCGGGATGATTTCATTTTGGCTACAGTTCTTGCTCGACTTGTCACTTCTGATTGATCTAACCCACTATGTGTGAGAGCCGGCTCGATTTGGCCGGATTCTGGGGCAACTTTATCAGTCATTAGCCAGAGTGTGTATTTTTCAAATCTTGGATTTTGAGTTAATTTAACTAAGTTGAGTCCGCTAGGTTCATAAGCCCCAGATTCATATTTTTGCAAGAAGCGTGTTGCTTAATAGTGAAATAAGGGTGTTTCGGTGATTGAAGTAAATTTTACGCTGTTCTGAGATGGAAATTCCAAAGACCTGCGCTAAGGAGTAAGAAGGTATCATCAATAAAGGGTCTACGATTCCGTAAAATTTGGGTCATGCAACCGAGGCGCTTGATACCCGCGATGGCGTGTTCAACTGTAATACGGATGCCCGAGATTATTTTATTTTCTTGTTTTTGTTCAGGCGATAAAGGTCTTTTTCGAGTTCAAACTAGTTGCTGAATAGAGACTTGCATTTTTTGTCACGCTATTGAGAATAAAAAGAGGTTTAACTTAGAGAATAAAGGTTTGAAATGATCAACAAAGAGCGGCTGTTACGAGATAATCGTTTATGTAAAGCAATCATTGGATTATCAGTCGAAGAATTGAAAAATTTAGCCGCTGAATTTTCAGCTTGTTA
>NZ_NHNG01000659.1:0-5398 GCF_002287155.1 Arsenophonus sp. ENCA | reverse complement strand
AATGATTGCTTTACATAAACGATTATCTCGTAACAGCCGCTCTTTGTTGATCATTTCAAACCTTTATTCTCTAAGTTAAACCTCTTTTTATTCTCAATAGCGTGACAAAAAATGCAAGTCTCTATTCAGCAACTAATTTATTAAATGCAATTGACGCTGTTTAATACCAGCCAAATCAGGCAATGAGGCAATAGAAGCTAAGCTATCAGGTAAAAAAGTGGCTCTTGCGTTCAATCCCGGTTCAATATGCAACAAGGCCAGCCGCTGATCAAAAGGTGCAATTGTCATAGCCATTTGTTTGACTGGCAATGTAACAATATCAAACGCTTTACCATTCGAGGCATCTATCAGTACCTCAAAGCGTTCGGCACTTATCATCGGTAATTGATCGACTGCAACAGGTTCATTTAACAATCCACCATCACTAGCAATAACATACATTTTACGTCCATCACTGGTTGCCAGATTTAAACTTCTGGCATTACAACCATTAAGAAAACGTAAACGTAACCAACCCTTAGGTGCTGTATGTCTGGGTAACACAACGCCATTAGTTAACATAGTGTTACCAAACCAGCCAACAGCGGCACTCATTACATCAAGCTGATAATCTATCTGCCCTGCGCTATTTAAACGTTTATCCTGCAAAATGACCGGAATATCATCAATACCCCATTGATTTGGCAATTTGAGTGATTGGCTATTCTCATCCTCAATTAATACTAAACCCGCTAACCCCATGGCAACTTGATAACCCGTTTTGCCATGAGGATGCGGATGAAACCAACAAGTGCCCTCAGGCTGGTTAACCATAAAATTAACCCTCCTCACCGTATTTGGTTTAATTATTGAATGAGGGCCACCATCGACCTCGCCGGGGATCTTTAGTGCGTGCCAATGCAATGCGGTAGCCTCGGATAACTGATTATCAATATCAATAGTGACTCGCTGGCCTGATTTAAGCTTAATAGCTGGTCCTAATAACGATCGATTATAACCCCATGTTAGCGCTGATTTTGCTGGTAAAAATTGCGTTTTACCTTGCGTAACACGGATCTTAATTTTGCCATGATTATCAGGCCATAATAATGTTGGAATAGGTAAAGAAGGGTATTGAGTTGCAGATAACGCAGCGCGACTCCAGGTTGGTAATAAGCTTACTGAACCGATTGCCGCTGCCAGTTTCATAAAATCCCGACGCAACATAGCTTGCTCCTTTATTATTAGACCCTAATAAGATAAGGTATAGAAGTGGAATGGTAGAAAATAGATAATTTCACTAAAATATAGAGGTTCCACTTACTGGAAGGTCAAGCCAATATTTTTATCTACTATGACAATATATTTATCTAGTTTTGCTAAAAAAAGTATACTTAATAGTGCTATAACTATTAATAGAATAAATTGATATTTAAATTATACAAATAACTGAATGCGTAAAATTATTTTTATTTCACATATAACTCTGCTTTTTTGGTTTGTTTTTTCAACCAAAGCATTTGCCCTATCAATTAATGAAACAGAAAATCTAGCTGATTTAACAGCTGTTTATATATTTTTAAAGCATGATTGTGGTTACTCACAAATTCCTGATCGTGAAATTGAAAGAGCAATCTTCTATTTTGCCCAGAGTAATCATTGGGATATAAGTAATTACGACAAAAATGCCATGGCAAAATTAAATGAAGAGCGTTATGATGACTTAAAAAAAATTCCTATCCCTCGTAAAAAGAAATGCAGGGTGCTTGCCAATGACGCTTTAGCACTATTTGCCTATGTAAAATAAATACTTTCTTACGTCCATTTAGATAAGAAATTTCTAGCTGACCATTGAAACGAAACAAATTATTAGCTGCGCTTTTTTAACTCTGTTAGAAAGGAAAAGACAAGTATGTCAAAAAAAGAAATTTGGCTCGAAACACTCCACCATAATGTAGGTCAATATTTTACTATCGATAATATACTGTACCATAATAAAACAGCTCACCAAAATCTGATTATTTTTGAAAATGCTGAGATGGGGCGGATTATGGCTCTTGATGGCGTAGTACAAACAACTGAACGGGATGAATTTATATATCACGAAATGATGACTCATGTCCCGCTATTTGCCCATGGCTGCGCTAAAAAAGTACTAATAATTGGCGGTGGTGATGGAGCAATGCTACGTGAAGTATGTCGCCATCAATATTTAGAAAACATCACTATGGTAGAAATTGATGAGAATGTAGTGGAGTTTTGTCGCCAATATCTACCCAATCATAATGCAGGCGCTTATAACGATCCGCGTTTTAAATTAGTCATTGATGATGGCGTCAATTTCGTTAAGACAACCCAGCAAAAATTTGACCTTATCATTTCTGATTGCACCGATCCTATCGGACCAGGAGAAGGCTTATTTACCTCAGATTTTTACCACGGATGTGTCAACTGCCTGAATAAAAATGGCATTTTTGTTGCACAAAATGGTGTTTGTTTCTTGCAACAAGATGAAGTGATTAATAGTCATCAAAAACTATCTAATTACTTTAATGATTGCAGCTTTTATCAAGCCGCTATACCGTCTTACTATGGCGGCATGATGACCTTTGCCTGGGCAAGTCAAACAGCAAAATTACGTCAAATACCCTTGCATATATTGGAAAACCGTTTTAAAAAAGCAGAAATTATTTGTCGCTATTATACACCAGCACTGCATCTAGCCAGCTTCGCTTTACCACAGTACTTACTGGATTTACTCGCTAAAAAAGTTTAGTTTTACTCAATAGGAGGTGAAATAAATTGCAAAAATTGAAATTACATGGCTTTAACAATTTAACTAAAAGCCTAAGTTTCTGTATATATGATATCTGTTATGCCAAAACAGCAGCAGATCGCCATAGTTATTTGGCTTATATTGATGAACAATATAATGCAACACGCCTGACTGAAATCCTTACCGAAACCTGCTCTATTATTGACGCCAATATCTTGAATATTGCCCGGCAAGATTATGAGCCTCAAGGTGCCAGCGTTACCATTTTGATCAGTGAAAATTCAACCAATCCAAAAGATATAGACAACACCGAAAATCCCGGGCCATTACCCGATTCTATTGTTGCTCATCTGGATAAAAGTCATATTTGTGTTCACACTTACCCAGAAAGCCATCCAGAGGATGGTATATGCACTTTTAGAGCGGATATCGAAGTTTCCACTTGTGGCGTAATTTCGCCATTAAAAACTCTTAACTATCTTATTCATCAACTTGAATCAGATATTGTTACTATTGATTATCGTGTTCGTGGTTTTACGCGCGATGTTCATGGCATCAAACTCTATATTGATCACGAAATCAATTCCATCCAAAATTATATGCCAGAAGAATTTCAGTCTCAGTACCATATGATAGATGTTAACCTCTATCAGGAAAATCTTTTCCATACTAAAATGATGCTAAAAAACTTTGAGCTTAATCTGAATAACTATTTGTTTAATACAACTGCAGAACAGCTGGCTGTTGAGGAAAAAAAACAGATTACTTATCTGTTGAAAAAAGAGATGCAAGAGATTTATTACGGCCGTAATTTGCCAGAATTATAATTTATAACGATTAGTGGATCGAGAGTAGATTCTTATCCACTAATCATACGATTCCATTCAGTGTTGATATCAATTTTTTACTTTAGCAACTTCTGGCACACTAAATGAACATTACTGGCTAACAAACAGACCTATTGGCTTTTTTCATTATCTTTTATGGCTTGATTATAAATTGCTGTTGCTATCCATTGGTTAATTTTTATTACCTCCGCATTGTCCATATTCCAGATATCTTTCATTACCAAAAAGACTTCAGAACCATAAATAAGGGAAAACGATCTCTTCACTTTCTCAATAATTTCAGGGGAAAAATCATCCTTCATAGGTTCAACTATCATCGCCAAAATATCTTTCCGATGTCCCCGAACTAACCGTTTTTCTACTTTTAAAGTTGATGAGCGAGCTGCCGCCCATTGCTGCAAAGAAACTTGTAATGCTGCCCTAAGCGCCCCTTCATATTGAAACATCCTCGGATAGGCAAATAACAATAATTCTTGGATCCGTTCTTCAGTTTTTTGGCTATCAGGCAACCAAGTTAAAATAGGCCTCAAGCTTTCACTCACAATGGCGGAAACTAGATCACTGTGAGTTGGAAAATAACGATAAGCTGTCGCTCTCGAAACATCAGCATGCGAGGCAACTTCAGAAACAGAAGGCAATTTTCCATCTTCAAACAAGCTCAATGCGGTAGAAATTAATCGGTTAAAAGTTCGTTTCCTGGTGCCAGTATATTGTGAAGTAAAATCAATTGACGTCATAAAATTTATCCTTTATTACTAACCAAAATGGATTTAAACGTCACCTTTACGATAACTTTTATAATTAGAATTTACTGCATAAAAAAACAATATAACGCTAAAGAGTTAAAAATAAATTGAGACTTATATCTCAATTTATAAAAAGCATAAATGATCGCTTACTTTTTTTGCGCCTATAATACTCCCATCCAAGTCAGCAAACAATAAAGGATTTATGATGAAGGAACAGCAAAGTTATATCTACATTGCCGCAACACTTGATACCAAGGCAATTGAAACTTATTATGTTAGTCAACTTATAAAAAAAACTGGCTTAGCGGTACGTATTGTTGATTTGAGTACTAATCCTAACAATTTGAATAATAAAACGGATATTAGTGCTGAAACTATTGCCAGCTATCATCCTTTAGGAAGAGAAGCTATCTTTAGCCAAGATAGAGGAAAAGCTATCGCAGCTATGGCAATCGCATTTGAGAAATATCTTTCACAACAAAAAGATGTTTTAGCTATTCTTGGATTAGGTGGTTCAGGTGGAACAGCGCTTATTACACCCGCAATGCAGTCTCTTGCCATCGGTATTCCAAAGTTAATGCTTTCGACGATGGCATCTGGTGATGTTTCAGGCTATATCGGTGCCAGTGATATTTCCATAATGTACTCAGTTACAGATATTTCTGGCCTGAATACTATCTCCCGTAAAATTTTAAAAAATGCCGCTGCGCAAATCGCAGGTGCGATACTTTTTAATTCTGCTGATGAAGATGAAAACAAAAATAAACCAACTCTGGCGCTAACTATGTTTGGGGTAACAACACCCTGTGTCCAACAGTTAACCCAAAAATTATATAACCATTATGATTGTTTAGTGTTTCATGCTACCGGAAGTGGTGGCAAAGCAATGGAAAAACTGGTTGATAACCAATTATTAGATTAAACTAGTTGCTGAATAGAGACTTGCATTTTTTGTCACGCTATTGAGAATAAAAAGAGGTTTAACTTAGAGAATAAAGGTTTGAAATGATCAACAAAGAGCGGCTGTTACGAGATAATCGTTTATG
>NZ_NHNG01000384.1:0-957 GCF_002287155.1 Arsenophonus sp. ENCA | reverse complement strand
AAGAAAGCACAGGATGATGAAGCCAGTGGTGAGATTGAAACAGCACATCCGGGTTACCTGGGGTCGCAGGACACTTTTTATGTTGGTCATTTAAAAGGTGTTGGTCGTATCTACCAACAAACTTATATTGATACTTACTGCAAAGTCGTTCATTGTAAACTTTACACAACGAAAAGTTCGATAACTGCTGCGGATTTATTAAATGACAAGGTTCTGCCTTTTTATGCCCAACATGGATTACCGATATTACGTATACTGACGGACAGAGGTAGTGAATATTGTGGTAAAGTTGAGCATCACGATTATCAACTTTATCTGGCTATCAACGATATTGATCACACAAAAACTAAGGCACGCTCGCCTCAAACTAATGGAATTTGTGAACGTTTTCATAAAACCGTATTACAAGAGTTCTACCAGGTAGTTTTTCGTAAGAAAATCTACGGTAATTTAGAGGAATTACAAACTGATTTAGATAAATGGTTAGAGGAATACAATAACCAGCGTACTCATCAAGGAAAAATGTGTTGCGGTCGAACACCCATAGCAACTTTACACGATGGAAAACAAATTTGGAGAGAAAAAGATTTAAATCAAATTTAGCCTGACAGATACTGTATAAATAACCGGTAACTGTCAGATCAAGTCTGAGCTACTACACATCAATAAAGGGTCTACGATTCCGTAAAATTTGGGTCATGCAACCGAGGCGCTTGATACCCGCGATGGCGTGTTCAACTGTAATACGGATGCCCGAGATTATTTTATTTTCTTGTTTTTGTTCAGGCGATAAAGGTCTTTTTCGAGTTCCTTTTTTTGGGATTTGTGTATTAGGATGCTGTTTATCTATACCTTGAAAACCGGTATCTGCCCAGATGGTTACCTCAGGAGGAATATGGCGAATTATATCGACTTTATCGAGTAAGCGTTTATCGTGACGGCGCCCATTTTTGCTCA
>NZ_NHNG01000487.1:0-5413 GCF_002287155.1 Arsenophonus sp. ENCA | reverse complement strand
GTATGGCACCGGCAGTGATGTGCGAAATGTGGAAGATAACACGCCGCACCTGGTTATCTACGACTACCAAGACTCGCGCAGCGGGCGTTGCCCGAGCGAATTCCTGGTAAACTATACGGGGTATCTGCAAGTTGATGGCTACGCGGGTTATCATGGCACGGAAGCTCAACTCGTTGGCTGCATGGCGCATGCGCGCCGTAAATTTGAAGAGGCTCGGCGAGCCCAGCCGAATACCAAAGTAGGCAAAGCCATTTGGGCCTTAGGGTTAATTCAGAAACTGTACCGGATAGAAAAAACGTGTCAAGGGCTTTCTCCTGAAGAGATTTACCGACGGCGACAGAGCGAAGCGCGTCCATTGATGGAGGAGTTTGAAGCCTGGCTATCAAAGACGAAGGTGCTCCCGAAAGGCTATCTGGGTAAAGCCATTGGTTATTGTCAAAAACAATGGCCAAAGCTGATGCGCTATCTGGAGGATGGTCGTTTGAGTATCGACAACAACCGCGCCGAACGGGCGATAAAGCCTTTTGTAATTGGTAGAAAAAACTGGCTGTTTGCCAATACGGAATCGGGTGCCCATGCCAGCGCGCTATTGTACAGCTTGGTGGAAAGTGCACGTATCAATGGACTTAACCCGTACGATTATCTTTTGGCGCTGCTGACGGCGCTAAAATACCCAGATGAGGATATCGACTGGAACGCACTACTACCCTGGAAAATCACCTTACCTTAAACCACGCAGCAGCGCACTGTGTGGTTCCAATGACGCTTACAATCCTACCATCAGGTTACTACGTAATTTTGTTGGTCAAGACAGTTGCTGACTTCACTACCTACTTCAAATTTTTCCGCACTAATTGCCGGTCCCAACCAGGCCATAATAGAGGAACCCGGTGATTTAAATTGTTTTATTGCCTTTTCCAGGATCCCGTCACACAAACCGCGCCAGCCAGCATGTACGGCAGCAATTTCCGTGCCTTGTTGGTTACAGAGTAAAACAGGCAAACAGTCTGCCGTCATCACGACACATACCTGTCCTCGCTCGCTACTATATGCAGCATCCGCTTGTCGATTACCATTTTTTTCGTTAGCCAAATCGATAATATGCGTGCCATGTACCTGATTAAGCCAGTAAGGCTGCGTTGGTAGTTGGGCAATTTTCATTAAGCTACTACGATTCTGCTCCACTAATCTCGTTTGATCTCCGACATGTAACCCTAGATTGAAACTGTCATAAGGTGGCAAACTATCGCTACCAATACGGGTTGTACTGCAAGCCATGACTGTTTTAGGTTGCGGCCAGTCCGGATATATTAAGCTATCCATTTACCAATCCATCTCATCTTTGTGCATCATGGCATCTGCTTTGAGTATATTAATTAGTATAACCATATCTGCAGGAATATCTGCGTGCCACTCCATTTCAATACCTGTACGAGGGTGATATAAACGTAACATCGTGGCATGGAGAGCCTGACGATCAAAATTGTTCATAACTTGACGAAATTCTTCCGAAACACCTTTTAATGGGCGTGGACGGCCACCATATACTGGGTCGCCAAATAAAGGATGATTAATATGCGCCATGTGAACACGAATTTGATGCGTTCTACCCGATTCTAACCTTAATCTAAGCCTGGTATGAGCGCGAAAATACTCCATTACTCGATAATGGGTAATAGCGGGTTTGCCCAGCGGGTGAATGGCCATATGTGTTCGCTTAGTTGGGTGACGAGCAATAGGTTCATCTACCGTTCCACTAGCAGTCATACGACCATTTACTACCGCTTCATATTCACGCGTAATCTCTCTTAGCTGTAAAGCTTCAACCAGATGAGTCTGGGCAGGAATCGTTTTTGCAATAACCATTAATCCGGTAGTATCTTTATCAAGCCGATGAACGATCCCCGCTCGTGGAACATTAATAATCTCAGGATAGCGATATAAAAGTGCATTTAGTACCGTTCCGTCAGGATTCCCTGCTCCAGGATGAACCACTAAATCACGAGGTTTATTAATGACAATTATTTCGTCATCTTCATAAACAATATTTAATGGAATATTTTGTGGCTGCCAGCGCATATCTTCTTCAATAAGTACATCAATGGCAATTTGTTCGCTACCAAATACTTTTTCTTTCGGCCTATTTATAATTTTGCCATTTACCTGCACTCTATTATCTAAAATCCACTCTTTTATTCGTGAGCGAGAATAATCAGGAAATAATTCAGCTAATGCCTGGTCTAAACGTTGGCCAGGTTGTGATTCTAGAATTTGCGCCTGGAGTTGTAATTGTTGAGCCATAAAATTATCTACAGTAAAGTTTACATTTTGACGGCAGTGCCGTTTTAATTAAAATATGTGCTATTGTAACTCATATTCCGTTAGGGGCTTTATGGAGATCGCCCCAAAAACATTCAGAGGAAATAACCACGTGATTAGAAGTATAAAATATCTGCTGGCAGCAGCCACATTGAGTTTACTTGTTACCGGATGCTCCAGCAATAAGGATACTGTACCAGAAAGCTCTCCCACTGATATCTATACCAGCAGTCAAGAGAAACTACAAAACGGTAATTATAAAGGGGCAATTAAATTATTGGAAACCCTTGATAATCGTTATCCATTTGGCCCTTATGCCCAACAGGCTCAACTGGATATGATTTATGCCTACTATAAATCAGCGGAGCTGCCATTAGCGATAGCAACCATTGACCGATTTATTCGTCTGAATCCAACACATCCCAATATTGACTATGTTTTGTATATGCGCGGTCTTACAGCACAAGCGTTAGACGATAGTGCCCTACAAGATTTTTTTGGTATTGATCGCTCAGATCGCGATCCACAACATGCAATTGTAGCCTTTAGAGACTTTAGTCAATTGGTTCGTTTTTATCCAAATAGTCTGTATGCAACAGATGCTAGCAAACGTTTAGCCTTCCTAAAAGAGCGTTTAGCAAAATATGAACTGGCTATTATTAAATATTATAATAAACGTGGTGCTTATGTTGCTGTTATTAATCGCACTGAACAGATGCTAAAAAATTATCCCGATACCCAGTCAACACGCAATGCATTAAAATACATGGAAATAGCCTATAATAAGTTAGGTTTAACACAGGAAAAAAATAAGGTTGCAGAATTAATCGCAGCTAACCCTGCCTAGAGGCGAAATAATCGTTAGAAGCTATTGATTAAAAACAGCAAAGCTATTTTGCTGTTTTTAACTTTAATAGTAAAAAGAGTTTTAGCCAGATGCTAACTTTTTAAACCGATAAAAATAGCTCAATCAAGTAATAATGCAAAAAACCAGTATCTTATGCAAGTAGCAAGCATCTTTTTTTGATAATGCATCACAATCTCACTATTACTTTAACTAGAGACCAAATAAAACCGATCAAGATCACTTTTTTTCTATTAATATCGCTATTCTAAAAATATCCATAACTCAATGACAAGTGAGGTAGCGATATGATGGTTAGTATAACAAGCAAATGCATAGAAATTACACCTGCTATACGTCACCACATCGAAGAACGTTTGAATAAACTTAGCAAATGGCAAGTTTCTTTAATTAATCCTCACATTGTGCTGTCAAAAGAGCCTCAAGAGTTTATTGTCGACGCCAATATTCACAACACCTAATGGAAAATTATTTGCAAGCGCAAAGCATAGTAATTTTTATATTGCAACCAATGAATTAATAACTAAACTTGAGAAACAACTTAATAAGCGTCAACATAAAAATGAGGCCAGGCGTGCTTATCCAGCCGCAAAAGAGATAGATCTTGCCGCCTTGTAATAACCATTTCGACATTTTATCTTTCTCCAAGCGCACTTTTAATAGTGCGTTTTTTATTATGTTATTTGTTTTGCCTAACATAAAAATAAGCTTCATAATTCATACTGATTGAAAACAGGATTAATAATTAAGCTTAATCGTTATATTCACTGAGTTTTTGTTGGCTTCTTTATAATTATCAGAAAGGCGTTTTTTTATTATCATTCATCGCCCAAAAATAAAAAAATACAACCAGAGAAAATCATTATGGATAATAAATCTAATCTATTAAATATGCAGAAAAAAATAAATGAACTTGATAGTTTGTTATTAAATTTATTGGCGGAAAGACATCATTTAGCAACTAATGTCGCTGACGCTAAATTAAAAATAAATCAGCCTATTAATGAGGCAAACGATGAACAGCAATTGCTAAATAGATTAATCGCTGAAGGGAAAAAACAAGGTCTAGATAGCTTTTATATCACGCGCCTTTTTCAAACTATCAATCAAGATTTCGTGTTAACACAGCAGGCTGTTTTTCAGCAACACTTAAATCCGGTACCAAATAATTCTGGCCGAATTGCTTTTTTAGGCCCTAATGGATCCTATTCTCATCTTGCAGCACGTCAATATTCAGGCCGTCATTTCAGCCAATCAATTGAATGTAGTTGTGATAAATTCGAAGATATCTTTGCTTTAGTCGAGACAAAGCAAGCTGATTACGGCATTTTACCTATAGAAAATTCGAGTTCAGGTGCAATTAATGATGTATATGATTTACTACAAACCACTCCACTTTCAATCGTAGGCGAAATGCGTTTACCTATTAATCACTGCCTACTAGCAATAACTAAAGTACCATTAGAAAATATTGAGACGGTATATAGCCATCCACAACCATTTCAACAATGTAATCAATTTCTACAACAATACCCTAATTGGAAAATTGAATATTGCGATAGTAGTTCCAGTGCTATGCAAAAAGTGGCTAAAATTAATTCAGCTAAAGTGGCTGCATTGGGTAGTGAAATTGGCGGCGCGTTATATGGCTTGACCATTTTAGAACATAATATAGCCAATCAATCGAATAATATGACCCGTTTTATTATTATCGCACGTGATGCAGTACAAGTATCAGAGCAAATTCCCGCTAAAACTACATTATTGATCGCGACCAGCCAACATGCCGGTGCTTTAGTCGATGCATTATTAGTATTGAAAGAACATAATATTGTTATGAGTAAATTAGAATCTCGCCCTATCGATAACAAACCATGGGAAGAAATGTTTTACATTAAGCGTGTTGCTTAATAGTGAAATAAGGGTGTTTCGGTGATTGAAGTAAATTTTACGCTGTTCTGAGATGGAAATTCCAAAGACCTGCGCTAAGGAGTAAGAAGGTATCATCAATAAAGGGTCTACGATTCCGTAAAATTTGGGTCATGCAACCGAGGCGCTTGATACCCGCGATGGCGTGTTCAACTGTAATACGGATGCCCGAGATTATTTTATTTTCTTGTTTTTGTTCAGGCGATAAAGGTCTTTTTCGAGTTCCTTTTTTTGGGATTTGTGTATTAGGATGCTGTTTATCTATACCTTGAAAACCGGTATCTGCCCAGATGGTTACCT
>NZ_NHNG01000605.1:0-532 GCF_002287155.1 Arsenophonus sp. ENCA | reverse complement strand
TGAGCAAAAATGGGCGCCGTCACGATAAACGCTTACTCGATAAAGTCGATATAATTCGCCATATTCCTCCTGAGGTAACCATCTGGGCAGATACCGGTTTTCAAGGTATAGATAAACAGCATCCTAATACACAAATCCCAAAAAAAGGAACTCGAAAAAGACCTTTATCGCCTGAACAAAAACAAGAAAATAAAATAATCTCGGGCATCCGTATTACAGTTGAACACGCCATCGCGGGTATCAAGCGCCTCGGTTGCATGACCCAAATTTTACGGAATCGTAGACCCTTTATTGATGATACCTTCTTACTCCTTAGCGCAGGTCTTTGGAATTTCCATCTCAGAACAGCGTAAAATTTACTTCAATCACCGAAACACCCTTATTTCACTATTAAGCAACACGCTTGTAGTAGAAAAATAGAGATGGTTCATTATCAATATTCAGGTAATAAGCATGATGTTATTGCTGGCATAGGTTTGGTTAATTTGCTTTGGCATGATCTGACAAGTGTTGAATCAATTCCTATTGACTA
>NZ_NHNG01000184.1:0-532 GCF_002287155.1 Arsenophonus sp. ENCA | reverse complement strand
GGGGGTTATAGTTATGGAGTCAATAATAAACCTTCTTATAATAGTGCTAAAGCTGCAGAGCAAATATCGCGAGCAAATTCAACCTGGAATGGCAAAAATATTCTAGGTAAACATGCTGAAATAACTTACTCTTTTTATGAGTGGGGTCAGGAGAATGAGCCTGGTTCAAATCAGATGGTAGGCCTTAGCGAACTACAACAGCAGCAAATATTACTCGCATTACAATCTTGGGCCGATGTCGCTAATATTACTTTTACCTATAAATCAGCGCCAGATAGCCAAACAAATCTTGATTTTGGTAATTTTAACAAACCGAAAGGTCAAGCTTTCGCTTATTTACCTAATTCTCGAGTTCTTGCAGGACAATGCTGGTTTAATGTTCAGAATCATTCAGAAAATTTATATCCAGAGAATGGTAATTATGGCCGACATACTTTTACGCATGAGAGTGGTCATTCCTTAGGTTTATCTCATCCTGGTGAATATAATGCACAAGAAGGCGTCAAAATAACTTATCTGTTTGATGCGCGTT
>NZ_NHNG01000441.1:0-5451 GCF_002287155.1 Arsenophonus sp. ENCA | reverse complement strand
TCGGTGGCCTTTTTGCCGCAGCTCGGGCATCCCCGACCTTTACAGCTTTGGTAAATAAGGCGCCGATGTGGACAATGGGTATTCTCACAGCATAATTCGCGGCTTCCCATAAGTGGTGTGCCACAAGCTAGCATTTTGGTGACAACTTCTACTTCAACAGGCCTCAGTGGGTAAGTGTTTAGCAGTTCGGCCCAAGCACCGTTTCGCTGAAACAACGTTTTTAGAGGGCGAGGAGTGAATTCAGAAAGCACGGGGGTAATTTTATATGATTTCCAGAAGTTCAAGGTACCACCATTCTACCCGATATCGATTTGCAGCCGCTAGGCTGCTTCCTTGAAACATCCTTAGCTAAATTCTATATTTCACTACTCAGATCAGAATTTCGCCACTATCAAGATTATTTAGTTTTAGCGCAAGCTATTTCTAGCGAAAATATTCAGCAGCGGATCGAATATTTTGCTAACATCGAGGCTAAATTGATCGAAACGCCGGATAGCGATTTTAAATTTCATAGTGGCGTTCCCGCCTGATATCAAACAAAAAGGTGGGTTTTCCTCCCACCTTATTAATATTAACGATATTGCAAAGATATTAGGTCTTAAATAAAGATTCCATACTAAGACCTTGATTATGCAAAATATCTTTTAGTCGGCGCAAACCTTCAGCCTGTATCTGACGAACACGTTCTCTAGTAAGACCAATCTCTCGCCCTACCTCTTCTAACGTTTCCGATTCATAACCCAATAAACCAAAGCGGCGTGCTAATACTTCACGCTGTTTTGCATTAAGTTCAAACAGCCATTTAACAATACTTTCTTTCATATTGTTAGCTTGGATAGTTCCTTCAGGCCCTGAATCGTTATCATCAGATAACACATCAAGTAACGCTTTATCTGAATCACCACCGATTGTAGTATCTACAGAAGAGATCCGCTCATTTAGCCGTAACATCCGGCTAACATCATCCACCGGTTTGTCTAAGCGTTCTGCAATTTCTTCGGCACTTGGCTCATGATCAAGTTTCTGAGCCAATTCTCTTGCAATACGCAAATAAACATTTAACTCTTTAACGATATGAATCGGTAAGCGGATAGTTCGCGTCTGATTCATAATTGCTCGTTCAATAGTTTGGCGGATCCACCATGTTGCATAAGTTGAAAAACGAAAACCCTTTTCCGGATCAAATTTTTCAACCGCCCGAATTAATCCAAGATTGCCTTCTTCTATCAGATCCAGTAGGGCAAGACCACGATTACTATAGCGACGAGAAATTTTTACAACCAAACGTAAATTACTCTCAATCATACGCTGACGTGATGCTGCATCACCACTTAAAGCGCGCCTCGCATAAAATACTTCTTCTTCCGCTGTCAGAAGAGGTGAATATCCAATCTCACCAAGATAAAGCTGAGTTGCATCTAGAACACGTTGATTAATATTCTGAAATATATCTGAATCATCATCTTGCTCTAGATTTAACTCCTCTTCTTTTAGCAAGCTTTCATCGAAAGCTTCCGCATCCATGCTAGTTTCGTCTAAATCGTCATATAACTCGTTAACTTTTAGCGAATTTTGGCTCATCAGTCACTCCTACCCTTGATAATGCAGACAGCATTGACAAGCAATCTGTCCAAGTTATCGTTGCGAAAGATAACACAACGGGTTTACTGATTTTCCCTTGTAACGAATTTCAAAATGTAATCTTACCGAACTTGTACCGGTGCTACCCATAGTGGCGATCTTTTGCCCTGCCTGAACCTCCTGTTGATCACGAACTAATATAGTATCATTGTGAGCATAGGCACTCAGATAGTCATCGTTATGTTTTATTATTATAAGATTTCCATATCCACGTAATGCATTTCCAGAATAAACCACTTTTCCTGCTGTAGTTGCAAAAACAGGTTGACCGCGCGATCCGGCAATATCAACACCCTTATTTCCGCCCTTCACATCAGAGAAAGATTCAATCACTTTCCCTTCGGCCGGCCAGCGCCACTTACCTACTGTATTGACTACGCTGTTACTATTTAAACCCGAAGATGCTGTTGTTGCGGGCGGCGTAGATGGTGTTAGTGGCTTGGATGCTCTCGGTAACATCTTTTCTGAATTTTGCTCACTGACAGATGAAGCATACGCATTAGTTGACTGAGAATCAACATTTGTATTGTTAGTATTCGGAGTACGATTAGCAACTACCATTTCTGAGTCGGTAGAACTACTACCAATATTAAGTACTTGCCGAATATTTAAACTATAAGGTTCTGCAATTTTATTACGTTGCGCTAGATCACGATAATCATTGCCTGTTATCCAAGCAATATAAAACAGCGTATCACCTCGTTTAACAGTATAGGTGTTACCACTATAGCTTCCTTTTTGGATATTATCATAATTTCGGTTATAAATTATTCGGCCATCCGTGTTAGTCTTAGGTGCTGGTATCACTGGCTGATATACCGGCTTATTTATACTATTATTTTGATTACTAACAGAAATATTTTTAGGAGAAGAGGGTATTGGCGTATTTTTTGATGATGTATTGACAGCAGGATAAGTATCAATTGGGCGGCTACTATCTTGGACACTACTAATTGGCGCTGCTGGATGATATGGTGTCGAGCACCCTATTAACATTGTGCCTGTTATTATATAGATAGTTGCCCATCGAATCGCAAATTTTGGGCTGTTAAAATTCATACTTCTTCTCCCGTGAAGATAAATCTTGAATAAAAATCGATAATGTAAGTCATGATCGACAATTTATCGCAATAGCTAAATAATAAATTATTATGCTTATTAAAGTAGAGATTAATAAAACCTTAAATTATCTATCGCTAAAATATTACCTATTTCATGCCAAACTTCCAGGAATTAAAGGAACAAATCGCACTGACTCTACCGTTGTAGCATGAAAATCATTACCCTGACGTTTAATAACTTTTAACATCTGTTTTTTCTCACCGACAGGTAATACCATGCGGCCACCATCTTTCAATTGTTCAAGCAACACGAGTGGGAGTTCTGCCGGCGCCGCGGTTACAATGATTCCGTCAAAAGGCCCTTTTGAAGCCCATCCCATCCAACCATCGCCATGACGGGTTGAAATATTATGGAGATCAAGTTGTTTTAATCTACGTTTAGCATTCCATTGTAGTCCCTTGATCCGTTCTACCGAAAAAACCCGCGCGACAAGATGAGCTAAAATGGCTGTTTGATAACCCGACCCTGTGCCTATCTCTAAAACATGATCCGAAGGAGAAAGCGTAAGTAATTCTGTCATACGAGCAACAATATAGGGTTGCGAAATAGTCTGAGAAAAACCTATAGGTAAAGGAATATTTTCATAAGCTTTATGTGAAAGTGCTTCATCGACAAAACGCTCACGAGGAACTTTTGCAATAGCTGCCAATAGACCTTCATCTTTAATCCCTTGATGGCGTAGTTGTGTCAATAAATCTCTCATTGACCGTTTTAGCATTCCTCACTTGCCTCTGCTTTTAATAACCAATCTTTAACAACTTGCTGATCCTTATAAGCGGTTAAATCTACTTGTAATGGTGTAATAGAAACATAACCCGCTGCTACCGCAGCAAAATCAGTATCTGGACCTGCATCAGATATTCCGCCAACTGGCCCTAACCAATAGACCGTATCGCCCCTTGGATCTTTAGATGGATCAACTTGTTGAGCTGCATGACGACTACCACAGCGTGTTACTTTGTAACCTTTAATTTCCGATAAAGGAATATCAGGAACATTAATATTAAGAATATTACCCGCTTTTAATGGCGTTTTCTGTAATAATTTTAATAAATGACAAGTTACTTCTGCTGCTGTTTGGAAGTGTGTTTCACCATTCAATGAAACCCCAAGTGCAGGTAAACCAAGATGACGTCCTTCTGTCGCCGCTGCAACGGTACCTGAATAAATCACATCGTCACCCAGGTTGGGGCCATGATTAATACCCGAGACGACGATTTCAGGCGAGGGTCGAATAAGCTGATTAACGCCTAAATAAACACAATCCGTTGGCGTTCCTTGTACTGAGATGTCTCCATTGGCTAACTTGGCTATTCGTAATGGTTTATGAAGTGTTAATGCGTTTGATGCCCCACTTCGGTTTCTATCAGGTGCAACAACCTGAACGAAATAATGTTTACGTAATGCAGTAGCAAGCGTTTGGATGCCAGTTGCTGTTACACCATCATCATTACTTAGCAATATCCTTAGCATTATTGTATCCCGTTGATTTATATTGAACGTTATATTAAGAACCAGGCTATTTTATCCAACTATTATCATCTATGATAAAAAAAGATTATGGGTTGAAAATAGCGTCAATAATAGATTACAGCAAGAATATCATTAAGTAACAATAAAACACATCAAATTACGATAGAAAAATGAAGGTCTAATATTAGTGGATGTGAATGTAATAAAATAACAATATAATTTTGTTTGTTTTAACAACTACCTGAAAAATAATAAAATATCTAATTACAATTATCATTTTTAAATAACATAAATAAGATAAGCCAAAATAATATCCAATGAAAATAATATCTTAACCAAATATCTAACTAGCAATACATCAATCAATAAAAAAAAATTTCTAATAAATATTAAAAATGTATAAAGAGTTGTTGACTAAATACTATCAACACTACCAGTCAATAACGAACAAAATAAGTAAGTTAACTTTTTACAACAGCAGAAATAACACTGCCCAATGTATTAACCACAAATTTTTTTATTAAAATTTTGTCGGTTGAATTCTAATATTTTCACTTAATCTTAAAATCTATTGAGCAAATTTGATTAGCTATTTTCAGCTTCTTTTATTTTGACTTTAGTTAATAACAGCATTTATCAATTAAGAGTTGCAAGCAATCGGTTACATCTGACTGATAATAGCAAAATAAAAATTTTACCTTAATGGCGCTTATTACAAAAGAAGGCCTAATACCTTTAAAAACAAACTGACAGCATAATTGTTAAATTTTAAATCTTATTATATTTTATATAATAAGATTTATCATCAACAACATTATTTTTAACCGAATACTATTCAGCAATATCAATAATATTTTCAGTAGATTGATTAATTAATTCTCGTATCACACTGGTGGCAAAACTACCCTTAGGTAATGAAAAAGACAATTTCAAGGTTTGCTGCTCTAACCATTTCCAATGCATATTATGAGGAACAACAATGATCGCTCGTCGAACCAAATTTGTTCGTTCAGCTTCCAGCAGCGGCAATAAAATAGAAAAATGAGTTAAGCACTGCTGTTCAAACAGTTTAGGTCGGGTAGCAACGTGACATCTCTGTCACGCCGCCCCCTAAGAACGGTACGTGCAAGTTTCCCCGCATACCGCTCAAGCCTTTATAAGTTACGATACTATACGATCGTAACCAGCAGCCCTACTATGTTTTTGTCGATGGCA
>NZ_NHNG01000781.1:0-972 GCF_002287155.1 Arsenophonus sp. ENCA | reverse complement strand
AAGAAAGCACAGGATGATGAAGCCAGTGGTGAGATTGAAACAGCACATCCGGGTTACCTGGGGTCGCAGGACACTTTTTATGTTGGTCATTTAAAAGGTGTTGGTCGTATCTACCAACAAACTTATATTGATACTTACTGCAAAGTCGTTCATTGTAAACTTTACACAACGAAAAGTTCGATAACTGCTGCGGATTTATTAAATGACAAGGTTCTGCCTTTTTATGCCCAACATGGATTACCGATATTACGTATACTGACGGACAGAGGTAGTGAATATTGTGGTAAAGTTGAGCATCACGATTATCAACTTTATCTGGCTATCAACGATATTGATCACACAAAAACTAAGGCACGCTCGCCTCAAACTAATGGAATTTGTGAACGTTTTCATAAAACCGTATTACAAGAGTTCTACCAGGTAGTTTTTCGTAAGAAAATCTACGGTAATTTAGAGGAATTACAAACTGATTTAGATAAATGGTTAGAGGAATACAATAACCAGCGTACTCATCAAGGAAAAATGTGTTGCGGTCGAACACCCATAGCAACTTTACACGATGGAAAACAAATTTGGAGAGAAAAAGATTTAAATCAAATTTAGCCTGACAGATACTGTATAAATAACCGGTAACTGTCAGATCAAGTCTGAGCTACTACAAATAAGGGTGTTTCGGTGATTGAAGTAAATTTTACGCTGTTCTGAGATGGAAATTCCAAAGACCTGCGCTAAGGAGTAAGAAGGTATCATCAATAAAGGGTCTACGATTCCGTAAAATTTGGGTCATGCAACCGAGGCGCTTGATACCCGCGATGGCGTGTTCAACTGTAATACGGATGCCCGAGATTATTTTATTTTCTTGTTTTTGTTCAGGCGATAAAGGTCTTTTTCGAGTTCCTTTTTTTGGGATTTGTGTATTAGGATGCTGTTTATCTATACCTTGAAAACCGGTATCTGCCCAGATGGTTACCT
>NZ_NHNG01000191.1:0-972 GCF_002287155.1 Arsenophonus sp. ENCA | reverse complement strand
TACAACAGTATCTCTTATGGGGTCATTACAGTAATGTTATCTATGTATGACCAAGGATTTACTTTGTTGCATTTCGTTTGGGAATTGGCGTAAAGCCCCCTGCAAGTTCTACAATTATGCCGCTTGCTCTTTATCTAATGGGGAACTATTTTTCTGTTTGTCAGATTTTTTACTCGCTACCGCCAATGCATCATATTCAAATTCATCAACATTGATCGATCTTAAACGGCTGGCTTCTGCTTTACATAAAATGTCAGCTTCTTGTTGGCTAATTTTACCATCGGCGTGTGCTTGTTCGGCAAGTTTATCTAAATTGGTAAAGTGTGGTTTATGGCTAGCTTGACTGGTTAAGCGTTCAAAAATTGGCTCGGCGGCAATAATATCTGATAATGCGGCATTAATTATGCCATGAGGGTTATGCTCACTTGGCGTCATATATTGACCGCGCCCAATACGAGGCTGTCGCAAAAGGGGTATTTACAATAAAAATAATTTAATTTTTTCTTTAAAATCAAAATATTGAAATCATTAAAAACATGATACTACCTCTTTTGCGACAGCCTCAATACGCTCGCGTGTTTCTGATGGTGTCATCATAATTTTTGCTAGTTTATGATCAAGTTGATCGTTAGGTGGTGCATAACGATAACCCAATGGAAAAATGATAATACGGCTTAGCAAGGCAACCAGACGATTGGGAAAGTTTCGTAGCAGTGCTTGCATGGCTTTTTCTGATTGAAATAGACAATCTTTTATTACCCATTCAACAATCGGTAAATCCATTGCTGGGCGGCCATCATCTTCAAAACGTTTTAGTGTGGCGGATGCTAAATAGAGGTGGCTTAAAATATCGCCTAAACGGGCAGAAATCCGCTCACGACGTTTTAACTAAACTTGCGAAATTCTCCTTCCTGAATGTTAATTGCGAGTAAAACGAGCTTTTAGCATTAGGTGGGAGATGGATAGCAAACA
>NZ_NHNG01000516.1:0-973 GCF_002287155.1 Arsenophonus sp. ENCA | reverse complement strand
CTCTATCAATACGTTATTGGCTTTGTCCTGAGTGTGGAAAAGAGCATGATAGAGATATCAACGCTGCGATCAATATCTGTCATCAAGGATTAGCTGATTCGCTAGGGCATAGCGATTATGTAAAGAGTTCCCTTGTAGCAATACCTGTCAGTGCTGGTGCTACAACGAAAGCTATTGGCATGAGCTAATAGGGGTCATAAGAAGCCCCCACTATAATCAGTTTTGATTTAGTGGTGGGAGCAAGTCACTATTATTGTGATTGAAGTGTGAATTATTCAAGAACAAAATAAATACTATCTCACACCTTTATTTTATTGAAGATGCTATTCGCCTTACATCAACCTTCGGTAGAACAGCTACATTTCTAAAAAGGTCTGAAATAAACCAATTGCACAGCATATTTTCACTGCTGGACGGCAAAAGAGTACCCGATACACAAAAAAGATTAGGCAATGAAATCAACTACAAGGTATCGAGAGATATACGGACGTTCGAGACTGAATATTTTCTTGTGCGCTGGTTCAAAAAAGGTTCGATGCAGTTAACCTTTACCAGAACTGATTTGATTAGACAATTAAATAATCTCATTACGGTAACATTCCCTGCTTTTTTTCCAAAAAAGTCTAACGATGCAACGCTACCTTATATCTTGATCATTGACTGTCAAAGGTTAATGATCCCCAACTGATCATTGGGATGTTACCGGTGAGTTTGTACGCTGCCTTAAGCTTAGAGCTTGTACCTCAGATTAAACCCTGGTGACATATTCATCATCGTCTTCAAAACCGAACGGTATCTTGTGCTACGAGCACGTATTTATAAGGAAGGTTAGGACGATATATTCAATTATCTGTTTTTCATGAGAGAATTTACCATGATCAAAACCTCAGTGGGTATTGATGTCGCTAAATTAAAATTCGATGTTGCAGTATGGGTTGAGAGAAAAAAATATAAAACAAAGGTGTTTTCAAAT
>NZ_NHNG01000289.1:0-978 GCF_002287155.1 Arsenophonus sp. ENCA | reverse complement strand
AGATTATTGATCATTTTGTCCAGCAAGTGATTTAGGGCACGTTTAAGCTTGTCAGCGATAATTTTACCGATCATTTTACCGGCTACACTGGCTAATTTCGCTGAGCTAATGGCGGCAGCAACCATTGTTACTGTAACGATAATGGTAGCGACAATGTCGGTTATTTCCTTGGTCTGTTTTTTCAGCTCGGCGATTTCACTTTCTGATGCTCCCCGTAATTTAGCTTCGCTAATTGCGATATTGCATAAAAAGTTGGAGATCTTCTTGCGCTATTTTCATCATCAACTCACCGACTGGCGCTAATGCTTTATTCATAAAGGAGCCGCCTCCTGCTGCCTGGCTGATGGTATCAGCAGCGAGTAAGGCTATGCCGACTGCGGCTAGCGCCAGGCTGGCACTACCGGTAAAGACGGCGGCGACCACCCCAACCGCGGCAATTAGCCAGGAAAAAATTTGGCTGCCAATCGCCAACCATTTACGCGCTTCTTCTGCTTTGCGGATTTTTTCATCAATATCCTGCGCTCGTTTTTCTGCCTGAATTTCAGTCATTCGTTGCATTTCTTGCAAAATTTCCCGTTGACTATTCATACTTTCTAGTGTGAGGGAACCGAGCAATTCACGCATTTTGGCCATTAGATAAGTGAGTTTGGCGCTGCTTGGCAAATGCTGTGATTCCAACTCGATTAAGGTTTTAAAGCTAGCTAGTTTTAAACTGAATAGGCTTTTTTCTGCTTCATCAAGTTGGTTAACGATGTTAGTGTCGTTTTTGAGATCAGCCAGTCGAACACGCTGATGTTCGGTATCTCGCACCAGGCTTTTGTAAGCGCCTTGGGCGACTGAGATAGAATATAATTTTCGTTTATCCTCATCCATCGAATAGCGAACAGCGTTATACCATTCGGTATGGATAACACCATTATCACGCCATTTTTTATCGGTTTGGCTGGTGCTATCGCTAAACATATGTTTCAGACGATT
>NZ_NHNG01000356.1:0-5477 GCF_002287155.1 Arsenophonus sp. ENCA | reverse complement strand
AATGGGTCAAATGGCCCTAGCCAGGGCAATGTGCGATAGAATCAGTAGCGTGATAATCAAAAAAAATCTAATTATTTAGAATGAAAGCCAAGGGTTAATTGAAAATCTTGAGTTTTTCGAGGTGCCCAAAAGAGTACTGGTTAGTACCATTACCTTTAGGATATTTAATCAGATGTTTATCGGTGATCTCTTTGATCTCAATTTGATGGGCAGTTTTATATTTTTTATAAGTCTTCTTATCAATGTTAATCGTCCAACCACGACAACAATGAGACAAACACTGATCACCTATACATTTAAATTTTTTATAAAAAAGCGGGATAATTTCTCTATGTTGTTTCATTACAAATAGGCCTATTAAGCGAATATTGATACACAAATTACCACTCAATAGCGCCTATCAATGGTACTATTATCGAATCTAAACTATTTTTTTATCTTAATTAAGTATTTAAATTTATAAGGCAGTCATACTATCAGGCAAAATAGTTAACGCCATAACCACTGCATCTTCACGTTTTTTGGCCGCCGGATAATAATTTTTTCTTATTGTGACAATATGAAAACCCAGTTTTTCATATAGCTGAATTGCCGCATGATTTGATTGCCGGACTTCCAACCACAAAGTTTTGATATTTTTGGTTGCCAAATGTTCGATCAAATAGCGTAGTAAACACTCACCATAACCTTGACCTTGATAATCAGGATGAATAGCAATATTAAAGAGGGTTGCCTCATCAAGCAAATATTGTGTGATAACGAAACCAACCAATTGATTTTCAAGACTGATTTTTAAATTAATATATTGCTTTCCTTGATTACTGTAGAATACCTTTTCACTCCAGGGGAAAGCATGACTCATGTTTTCAATAGCAAAAGCAGAGACTAAATCAGTTTGTTCTAAATTCGAAATTATTTTCATGTTGGCATATTTGCGCCCACAAAGCGCGTTTTGACTGAGGATCAGAATAAATTTCTGGCAATGGTAAAGTATGGATAACCCATGTTTTTGAACTAACAGGTAATGGTTTGCCTATGATCCAACAAGGCCAAAGAATTTCTTTTGGTAACAGCGATACCTCTTTAGTTAATAAACAGCATACCTGACGACTGTCTATCATCATCGCTCGTAAAATATCTTTGACAAAAAGGTTACCTAAATCAATGCGTTCATCAGCGATGATAATTAATTGGGTAGCGTCAGGAATACACACTGCATGTTCACCACGTAGTAGCGCAGGATCGCGTAATGTCCATTGCACAATTCCCATCTGCTTTAGTAATTGATCTCTAATCGTCATCAAACTACTCCACCACAATATATACCAAGCCACCATATCAAACCGAGTTATATAAATCAAAATAATAACATTGCAAAACCTAGCAATATAAACACAATTACTCTTTCTCTCTAACTATATTTATTTGCTGAATCTAAACTGCAAATAAATAGAGTAAATAGACAAATTATTAAGTTATCAAGAAACAATATGATCACTTAATAGTAGATAACAAGTAACCATTGGATTGAAATCTAATAATAGTGATACAATCGCGATAATAAGTTCATATCTCACAAATTTATCAAAATTTACGATCCTATGAGCGATATTCTTACGCTTACGGCGAATATTTTCCTTTTATAGTTGGTAAAAGGAAACCTAATCTAATACAGGAGCCAACATTTATGTCTTCACTGACGCCCGCTAGTGAAGTGATTTTACGCCATGATGAATACTTTATCGGCCGTCGTGTTTTAATCGCTGGTAACTTACAAGATAATATTAGCGCTGAAATGAGCGCTGAAATTTTACATATTTTAACTAATCAATATCACTACTGGTTATCATTTAACAAAGCGCTAAGCGAAAAAGCCCATTATGACTTAACGCTTGAAAAAACAGTGGCGAGACAATTTAATACACTGATCTATTTTTGGCCTAAAAACAAGCAAGAAGCCCATTTTCAACTACACAATATTTGCTCAGTTTTACCAGTAGGTAGTGATATTTTTATTGTTGGTGAAAATCGTAGTGGTGTAAATAGCGCCAATAAAATTCTAGAAGAAATAGGCAGTGTACGCCAAATTGATGCAGCACGGCGCTGTAGCCTCTATTATTGCCAGCTAGAAAAACAACCTCACTTTCATTTAAATGATTGGTGGAATATCTATAAGGTCGCTGATATAACTATCAAAACCCTACCTGGCGTATTTAGTCAACAAGCGCTGGATGCCGGTAGTCAACTACTTCTTTCTACATTTGATAAACCTATCAAGGGTAAATTATTAGATATCGCATCCGGCTCCGGTGTGCTTGCAACGATTATTGGCAAGAGAAACCCCGGCATAAAATTGACTCTCTGCGATACTCATGCTGCGGCGGTCACATCCTCTATTGAAACCATAAAAATAAATGGCTTAACTGGCTATGTTATAGCAAGTGATATCTACTCTGCGATTGAAGATAGTTACAACTGGATAATTTGCAACCCACCGTTTCATGATGGATTAAAAACGGATTATTCAGCCGCTGAAGCAATCATCAAACAAGCATCAAATCATCTAAAACCAGGTGGAAAATTTAGAATGGTTGCCAATGCCTTCTTACCTTATCCAGATTGGTTAGATAAAGCATTTGGTCGCCATGAAATACTTGCTCAAACAGGTAAATTCAAGGTTTATCAAGCCAGCAAATTTCGTTAAATTTGATACGATAAGTTTTTAGCAAAATAATTAATTATTTAAATAACATTGTTACCACTTTCGTTTTAAGTGAATGAGAGATGAGAATGGAAGTCGGTAACAAAATTTAATTGCAACTTTATTTAGCATAAATAATTCATTTTCAAATGACAAACTCCGATGAAGATAACGATTTAAATCATCTCTCTGTCATTGGTGTTTCAATTATTATTTAATGAATAACTAACTATATATTTTTATCACTTTCAGGATTAATTTGTTCAGCGCGGTTTTCACTTACATCTTCTAATACATGATAAGCGATAGCACAAAAAAGCGAATTTAATCTTTTCATATCCCCAAGTAAACTAACATGTAAGTTGCTGGTATTTAGACTTTGTACATTTAGCTTATGTAGGCGCTCAACATGCGCATAAGCATAACGTTGATTTAATAATCGGAATCGATGTTTAGCCCTTCGTAATCGACGCGCATTATCTATGTCTCCAGATACGAATACCGACATAGCTAAACTCAAATTATTCTGTAATCGCTCCATCAGAGTATTCAATTCTTTAGTACCGGCAGGGGAGAAAAAATGTTGCTTATCAAATATTTTTTTAACCACTTCTGTTGCCATACGATTAATGATGGTGGCTGATTGCTGTAAATTCAAAGCAGTATCAATAATTTCAGCCCAGCGACGAGAATCAGCTTCCCCTAGTTGATTTTGCTGAATTTGAGCCAAATAGAGTTTAATACTACTATGTAGCATATCGATCTCTTCTTCCAGGTGTGCAATATTACGCCGCTGTATTTTATTGCCTTTTAGAACTTCAGCCAAACGTTGAACCATTTGCTCAACAATATCCCCCATACGTAGTGTCTCTCTTACCGCATTAGCAATCGCTAATGAAGGTGTCTCCAACGCCGCTTTATCTAAATAACGAGGTGCAAAAACCTCGACCTCTACAGGGGAAATAGGAATAAGACGTTGGCATAAACGCGACATGAATTCGACAAATGGCAGCATTACTAAACAACGCAGTAAATTATAAAATACATGAAAATAGATCACCACTTCAGAGGCATTAAAATTATAATTACCAATCCAGGCAGCTAATGGTTTAATCCAGGGTAAAATCATTATTGCGCCAATAAGCTTGAATAATAAACTGCCTAAAGCCACTTGCCGTGCCGATCCGCTTTGCTGGCTACTACCTATCATAGCTAATAAACCACTACCGATATTAGAGCCAATAACAATCGAGAGGCTAATATAAAGCGGTACGAGTCCGGCTACACTTAATGTTGCTGTCAACAAAACCGCTGCCAGACTGGAATAGGTGAGCATAGCAAATACCGCACCAACTAGTAGTGCTAAAATGGTATCACCGCTTAAAGAGGTAAAAATTGCTTGGATGGCGGATGCATGAGTAATTGGTGTTGCTGAACCAACAATAAGCTTTAAAGCTAATAAAATCAGACCTAGGCCAATCGCAACTTGCCCTAATTGACCAGAACGATTTTTTTTCTGACTAAGAAAAGTAATAACACCAAATAAAATTAACAATGGTGATAACCATGCCAAATCAAAAGTTAACACCCGGGCCATTATCGCAGTACCGACATCAGCACCCAACATAATAACCATAGCTGGCGTGATAGAAATTAACCCTTGTGTCACAAAAGAAATAACTAATAATGCCGTCGCATTACTACTTTGTACTAAAGCAGTGACACCAATACCCGCCAAAAATGCGCGCGATTTTTTACCGATACTTTTGCCTAATATTCGGCGTAAATCGCTACCGAAAACCCGCATAATACCAGTTCGGACAATATATGTGCCCCATACCAATAAAGCCACTGATGATAATAATTCAACTAATGTTAACATTAATTATCCATACTATTTGTATACAACTCATTATATTCACATTAACTCTTTTATATTAGCATTTACAACCGTTTATTCACTTTATTTAAATGCTTTATTAAAAAATGTTATTTTTTTCTTTTAATAAAAATGATATCAACTTTCTTTTAATGCTGATACAAAAAATTGCCACTGTTTTTTTAAACAAACAGTGGCAAACATTATTCATTACTTGGGAAATTTATTTAATATCCATAGAATATTTCATTGTAAAGCAAAAAACTATTTGATCCATTAAATACATCACATTTGTCGAGTAAGAATACTAAATTCTGGTATTAGTTTAACACCCAGATCATCGATTTATATTAAAATAATAATGAGCATTATGATATTTTCTCATTACTAAAGCCTTTTTTTACATAATACTACGTTTTGTATTTAAGTAACGATTTTAGTTTTAAATAACGTCGGCTCAGTCGCCATTTTAATTTTAGCGTTGTCGCATGTTGCCAGGTAATGTGCCAATATCCTTCGTCAAAAAAGCGCTTAACCATCTCATATTTAATTTTTGGCGATTTAATCGCTTGAATAGACAATACAACACCAAAACCTTCCTTACTAATTTGCCACCAACAAGCTGGAGTTTGATTTACCGCATTAGGATATTTTTTATATATATCCATTAACATATCAATAATTTTCAAATAAGTATTAACCTTACGTACGCGTAAAGCATCACCGCATAATGAATGAGAAACTGATTTACTATGAATAAAATAATCATAGGGCACCTCGAAAAACCTAAGCCGAGTTTGATTTTGCTGATAAAGTTATCGGAAGCTGGTCTACTGAGCTAACCACCATGAAGAAACGCAGCGCCATTAAGAATGACCTCTTTGCAAACCAGTATCA
>NZ_NHNG01000765.1:0-985 GCF_002287155.1 Arsenophonus sp. ENCA | reverse complement strand
TGAGTGGGATAGCGAGGTTACATAAAGAATTAACACTTTTTATGAGCGTTATTTATGTGAACACGATTTATTTATCTGTTTTAATTGTGAAAATGAATGCTAATAGCAATTCAGGAGATTTACTATGCCCTATAATAATGAAAATATATCTCTTACTCAGAATGAACAAGATAGTTTTGGTCTTGAAGAAACTATTCTGACCGTTATGAATACGGGTGCCACACTAAAAGATATTTACGAAATAGATGAGAATGTTATAGAGAATATTTATGCGCATGCTTATGAATTTTATCAACAAGGTAGGCTTGATGAGGCTGAAAAGTTTTTTAAATTTCTATGTATGTACGATTTAAAAAATGCTGATTATTTCATTGGCTTAGGTGTTGTTTATCAGCTTAAAAAGGATTATGCCAAAGCCTGTGATATTTATGCTTTATCTTATGTAATGGAAAAAAACAATCATTGCCCGGTTTTTTATTCAGGCCAATGCCATTTGCAAATGGGAGATATTGCTAAGGCACTTTATTGTTTTGATTTAGTTTGTAATGAAAGTACCGATGTTAAATTAGTAAAAAAAGCGGAAGTCTATCGAAAAGTTATTAAAGAAGCTAGATTATCAGAAACAGAAGTTAAAACAGAAACTTCAATTTCTTAATGTTTTATATTTTTAATTAGGAGTTATTATATGGGAGAGATAGATACATTTAATATAAGAAAAAATTTTTCTAATAATTTTAATAATGAAAATATAAATGCTGATCATTTTAATGAAATTGCCGGCGTTATTAAAGATAAAATTACTATTTCTCCCAAAGAAAGTATTCAATTAAATAATAAAGCTAAATTAGAATTAATTCTAGCATCAGAGTTTAACAATAAAAATGAATCTGATAATTCAATAGATATTCCGCAGATTAGAAAGCCTAAATTTTCGCTGTCAGAAAAAGGTAATTTATTATTAGTATTAGCTGAAATGCAAAAAATT
>NZ_NHNG01000744.1:0-536 GCF_002287155.1 Arsenophonus sp. ENCA | reverse complement strand
AAGTGCGTGTTTTTTGTTTTTCCATCAGAATCTTTATCATAAATACGATAGTCAATAGGAATTGATTCAACACTTGTCAGATCATGCCAAAGCAAATTAACCAAACCTATGCCAGCAATAACATCATGCTTATTACCTGAATATTGATAATGAACCATCTCTATTTTTCTACTACGTGTTTTGGCAATCAATGTATCATCGGCAATTAGTACACAAGGGCTTTTTTTGTCTATAGAAGGTTCAACTAATCGCCATAGGTCTTTAGAGGCTGTCGCAAAAGGGGTGGAATTTTTTTTTCAACAATATCCCACCGTGCAGATTTTCTCTTTTTCTGATTTTAGTTTGTACAAATAATAGACTGAAAATCATCCATAATATCAGAGCAACCGCTCTTGATAAGTTATAGGCCATTGCATGCAGGGTAAATTCGAGCTTTACCGCTAATAATCCCTTACGCCGGAAACGTTCCAAACCCTGAATTCCCCGCAATGCTGAAAACACAGGTTCAACCATGCTCTTTCGCTGATTCAAGATTT
>NZ_NHNG01000433.1:0-998 GCF_002287155.1 Arsenophonus sp. ENCA | reverse complement strand
ATAGTAACAAACAAAGAGAATCCCACCCGTGAATACGTCAAATCTATCATGGATGCCCGTTGGTCTGTTGAAGTTTATCATCGAGAAGTTAAACAAAATTGTGGTATTGAACGCTGTCAGGCTCGCACGAGCCGAGCGCAAAGAAATCATATTTTTCTCGCTATTTCTGCGTGGTTTGAACAACATAAACGTCGTATATCTGAAAAAATAACCCTTTATCAACAAAATTGGGACGTAATCAAAAATGCTATTGCTGAGCACATCCGTGTTTTATTAGCGTACCCAAATTAGTTTTGTGCGAAACTCGTGCCTATGAAAAAAACGGTTACTGAAGACGTTGTCCGCTTTGAGACTGAACCCGGTGAACAGATGCAGGTTGACTTCACGATTATCAGACAGAGGAAAAACCCTTTGCTGGCATTCGTTGCCACGTTAGGCTGGAGTCGCTCGACTTTTGTTAAGTTTTACACCTGTCAAAATTCAGCAGCCTGGTGCGACGGGATTGAGTCAGCCCTACAGTATTTTGGCGGTACGCCTCGTCAGCTGCTATTTGATAATGCGAAGACCATTATCATTGAGCGTGATGTTTATGGTCCTGGTAAACACCGCTGGAACCCACAGCTTATCCAGCTTGCCGAGAAATATGCTTTTAGTCCGAAAGTCTGCCGTCCATACAGGGCGAACGCCAATTCCCAAACGAAATGCAACAAAGTAAATCCTTGGTCATACATACACGAGTTTCGCAGTCTCTAAAAAAGAAGTATAAATTTAAAAACAAGAAAAAATCAGGATGTTCATATTTTGTCCGGTTATCCATGCATTAAAGATATCTATAAAATATTCTTGCAAGTAAGCAGTGTAAGATACTCTAGTTTGGCGTTATCAGAAGTCAGCCCATCGCCTTTATCTCATGACACGGTTAGCCGATGGTTAAAAAGTAGATGTTTCCGCCCTAAAGACCTATGGCGATTAGTTGAACCTTCTATAGACAAAAAAAG
>NZ_NHNG01000368.1:0-537 GCF_002287155.1 Arsenophonus sp. ENCA | reverse complement strand
AATAATCCCAACCAAGTGATTGCCGAGCAGATTATTCCCGAAAATGAAGGCGGTTGGTGGATACGGGAGGTGGGACTCTTTGATAAAGAGAATGTGCTCATTGCGGTCGGTAACTGCCCGGAAACCTACAAACCGCAACTAGCTGAAGGTTCAGGTCGAACCCAGACGATACGGGCGGTGTTTATTGTCAGTCATACCGAGGCGGTGACCCTTAAAATTGACCCCTCGGTGGTACTGGCGACCCGTCAGTATGTCGATGTTGAAACAAATAAAAAAATCGACAAGCAAGCGATTAAACAGACAACAGGGGATTCGCCAAGCGATGTTATCAGCCAGCAAGGTGTCACGAAGGCATTAGATACCAAGCAACCAATTGGCGATTATGTCACACAGCTGGCCTTCAACCAGGGATTAAACAATAAAATCGATAAGACACAAATTGTCGGTACAACGGGGAATTCGAGCGATAAAGTAATCAACCAAAAAGCCTGTGACGACAATTATGCCAAAAAAGATTCTCAAGAATCATTCACTGCT
>NZ_NHNG01000313.1:0-1000 GCF_002287155.1 Arsenophonus sp. ENCA | reverse complement strand
AGGCAAACGGCTATAGGAGCCAGATTCAGCGTAAAGGCCATCGAAACAAACCGTTGTCCAAGACTCAGCAAGGGCGAAACCACAGGATTGCAAAGACTAGGGCACGGGTTGAACATGCATTTGCGGCGATGGAACAAATGGGTAGAAAACTGATCCGCACCATTGGACAGGTGCGCGCTAATTTTGCCATGACGATGATGGCAGCATGTTACAACCTAAAGCGGTTGGCGTACTTCCAGAGCGCGTGCATCGTGGCTTTCTGACGCCCAGAATGGGTCAAATGGCCCTAGCCAGGGCAATGTGCGATAGAATCAGTAACGTGATAATCAAAAAAAATCTAATTATTTAGAATGAAAGCCAAGGGTTAATTGAAAATCTTGAGTTTTTCGAGGTGCCCATTAATCTGGTTCAATAAGATAATATTTTCCGGCAAAATAGAACTTTCTGTTTTAATGCATTCTATTTCACCTAATGTAATAAATGCATCAGTGACATATTGGGGGTATTTAAAAAAGAAAGCAGAAAAAGCATTTTTTTCACTCGGTTGAATAGAATGATTTTTTGGTGGCATTACCTTTTTGTCTTTCTTTTTAAACCAGCCGTTAACACCCACTTTTATTACTCCTAAACCTCATCAATCAGACGAAAAAAACGAAAGGCAGCACGACTTTCTATCCACCACTTTAATATCTCTTCTGCGTTATGTGCTATCCCAATCGCTACCCAAAACAGAATAACCAGATAACCATCAACCGCCCCGCCCCACCACACCAATAGAAAATAGTAACCCCAATTGCAATGAATGCGCCTAATGTGGTGATTAAGAAACTCAAAGCAGCAATCACTATCAAAGGAACGCAAACAGCAATATATTGTATTAGTCTTAACTTAATCTGACAATTCTGATTTAAAAAAGAAAGTTACCGGTTTTAATTAACATCATTAGATAATTAAATAAAAGGTAATTTTATGTATCAAACAAATAATCCTATCATCAAAC
>NZ_NHNG01000264.1:0-538 GCF_002287155.1 Arsenophonus sp. ENCA | reverse complement strand
CGAGCCTTTATTATTAAAATCTAAATATTTTCCGATAAAAATTAGCGTAAAAATAACATCCTGTTATTCCGTGGCTTATTCTAAAATTATGATAGTTTTTTAAGATATCACTCTTCCATAATAATTTAATGACATCGAAGTAAATTTCTATCTATTTTTTCATCAACATACTGCTAATTAAAAACGTTTATACTGCAACGTTTTTACATTTTAATTTGCCAAATTAGTATCCTTTTAATGAAATACCATTTAAAAATGAGCAAACCAGATAAAACCTAAATTAATGCTCAACAGCAAATAAAAAAGTTTGCTACTTCCCATCAACTCCGTTTGAATATCTATCTGAATTTTCCTGCATGCATGAAATAAAATTTTCAATTAAGGAAAATATTTATGAATAAAATTAACAGGCAAAATCTAAAGTTCTTTACTTTTGGCTTAGCGTTGCTCACCATGATGGGTATTTTGGGTGTTGATACTTATTTACCATCTATTCCAGACATCGCAGCAGAATTTAATCAAAGTCTGTCATCAACCC
>NZ_NHNG01000016.1:0-538 GCF_002287155.1 Arsenophonus sp. ENCA | reverse complement strand
AAAACGACAAGTTTATTGGGTATGTATATTAATTGATGACTCTGAAGTGCTTGAAGCACAAGCCGCTCAAGCGACACAAGAAGAACTCACGCGCCTATTGCCTGAATTAAATATTGGTTTAGTTCATGGACGGATGAAATCGGTAGAAAAACAAAAAGTGATGGCAGATTTTACTGCCAATAAACTTCAACTATTAGTCGCAACGACAGTTATCGAAGTGGGTGTCGATGTGCCAAACGCCAGTTTGATGATTATTGAAAATCCAGAGCGTTTAGGGCTTGCTCAGTTACATCAATTAAGAGGCCGGGTTGGCAGGGGGAGCGTTGCCTCACATTGTGTTTTACTATATAAAACCCCACTCACTTATGCGACTAAATTACGTTTACAGGTACTTAGAGATAGCAATGATGGTTTTATCATTGCGCAAAAAGACTTGGAAATTCGTGGGCCAGGAGAGTTGTTAGGTACTCGTCAAACAGGAAATGCAGAATTCAAAGTGGCTGATTTAATGCGCGATCAAGACCTATTGCCTGAAATC
>NZ_NHNG01000524.1:0-5551 GCF_002287155.1 Arsenophonus sp. ENCA | reverse complement strand
ATCGAGAAGTTAAACAAAATTGTGGTATTGAACGCTGTCAGGCTCGCACGAGCCGAGCGCAAAGAAATCATATTTTTCTCGCTATTTCTGCGTGGTTTGAACAACATAAACGTCGTATATCTGAAAAAATAACCCTTTATCAACAAAATTGGGACGTAATCAAAAATGCTATTGCTGAGCACATCCGTGTTTTATTAGCGTACCCAAATTAGTTTTGTGCGAAACTCGTGATAAATTAGGATTATTGTGTTGTAATTTTTGAATGATTTGTTGATATTGACCATCGTTATTTAAACTGATGCGATGACATTCATCGATAATTAACAGTGAAAAAGAAGTATTAAAATCAGCTAAATTTTTTGCCACAGATTGTACGCTAGCAAAAATAACTTTATTTTCATTTTGTTTTTTATTAAGTCCGGCGGCATAAATGTCAGCGGTTAGCCCATAGGCTTGATATTTATTATGGTTCTGTTCAACTAATTCTTTTACATGGGCTAATACCAGTACCCGCCCACGGGCTAATCGGGCTAATTCAGCAATAACCAGACTTTTTCCTGCGCCAGTAGGTAACACAATAACCGCAGGTTGTTTATGGCGGCGAAAATAGTTTATCGCTGCATTAACGGCCTCTTGTTGATATGGTCTTAGCGTAACTATCATGATTATTAACTTAAATATTAAAAATAAATAACAAATAGAGTGGCAATTTTTGTTAATTTATATTGAATTTATCTATATTAAAAATAAAATCTACTGTAGCAAGCTATATCTTCTCTAACAAGTTGTTGGTATAATTAATCGCGTTATAGTTATTTGCGTTATTTATTATCTGGATTGTTTTAAAAGCAATTATTGTAATCATCCAATGATTTAGCATAATAATACATATACATTCTAACCCTTTCATATACATTTAAAAATCATGATGCGACTTGATAAGTTTTTATCTCAACAACTAACAATTAGCCGTGGCTTGGTTATGCGAGAATTACGGGCAGGAAAAGTGATGGTTAATAATGAAGTAATAAAAACCGGCTCTCATCAAATTACGCCTGAAATGGTAGTTAGTTATGAAGATATAGTATTACAACATATTATTGGCCCACGTTATTTTATGTTGAATAAACCGCAAGGTTATGTTTGTTCGACGGCAGATAATGTTAACCCAACAATTTTATCTTTTATTGATGAGCCAGCTATAACAAAGTTACATATTGCCGGCAGATTAGACATAGATACAACCGGCTTAGTAATTATAACTGATGATGGTAAATGGACACATAAAATTATTTCGCAAAAGCATCATTGTGAGAAAACTTATCTTGTCACATTGACACAACCGATTTCGACTGAGGTAGCTGATAAGTTTTTAGCAGGTATATGGCTTAAAGGTGAAAAATCACCCACAAAGCCGGCCAAACTAGCGATAGTTTCATCAATGCAGGTGCGTTTGACAATTAGCGAAGGCCGGTATCACCAAGTCAAAAGAATGTTTGCCGCGGTGGGTAATCACGTTTGTGCGCTGCACCGTGAGCGTATTGGTGGTATTTATCTTGATCCAGCATTAGGGGCTGGTGAATATCGTTCTTTAACGAAAGAAGAAATAAAAACTATTTAAATTATATTTTTACTTGCTCGATTTGGGAGTATGTTAGTATGCAACGTCAGGGTTCATCTTATTTCAGCCTAATTCTGATTTTAGGCCTTATATCCATGTTGATGCCATTAGCCATTGACATGTATTTGCCTAGTCTGCCATCGATTGCAAAAAGTTTTAATGTTGATACCGGCCAAGTTCAGATGACCTTAAATAGTTATATTTTGGGCTTTGCAATAGGTCAACTGTTTTATGGCCCGATGGCTGATAGTATAGGTCGTAAGCCAGTGATATTAGGCGGCGTAATTATTTTTGCGATTACTTCAGCAATTTGTGCTTTAGCCAATAATATTGAGCAATTTATTTTTGTTCGTTTTTTACAAGGATTATCGGCAGCGGCAGCAAGTGTTGTCATCACTGCTTTGATGAGAGATATGTTTAGTAGTGATGAATTTTCACGAAGCATGTCTTTTGTTTTGCTAGTTATGACGATCGCGCCATTATTAGCACCGATCTTAGGTGGTATGGCAATGATTTGGTTTTCCTGGCATGCCATTTTTTGGATTATTTCCATAGCTGCAATCATAGGGGCGTTATTAGTTACTTTTTTTATTCAAGAAACGTTGCCGGAGGAAAAAAGACAAAAATTTCATTTACGTAATACGATAAAACAACTTTTTACCTTGTTTCGTGCTAGACAAGTCTTCTGTTATATTCTTGCTAGTGGATTTTCCTTTGCTGGGTTGTTTTCATTTTTAAATACCGGGCCGTTTGTCTATATTGAATTAAATGGGGTTTCGCCACAGCATTTTGGCTATTATTTTGGTTTAAATATTGTTTTTTTATTTTTACTGACCACGCTTAATAGCCGTTATGTACGCCATTTTGGCGCATTAAAAATGTTACATATGGGCTTAACATTGCAATTCATTATGGGAATGTGGCTGATCCTCAGTACTATATTGGACTTAGGTTTTATTCCTATGATATTTGGTGTTGCTGTTTATGTTGGTAGTATTGCTATGATCTCTTCTAATGCTATGTCTGTCATTTTAGATAATTATCCACATATTGCGGGTACAGTTTCATCTTTAGTTGGCACAATACGTTTTGGTATCGGTGCATTTTTTGGTTATTTGCTTTCTTGCTTTAAAACAACCACAGTGTGGTCGATGGTAGGATTTATGGGGTTATGTGTTTGTCTTGCAATGGGGTTTGTGTTGTTGGCTAATTACAGTAAAGACTAATGTGATTAGGATTATTTATCTATTTAATAAAGAAATAAATTTCATTAGTGTTGTATCGTTATTTAAATACTTTATTAATATGAACTCAATGTAATTTCTTATCTTTTACTTCGATAACAATCACAATTTAGATAGGCTCGATTCATGAGCCAATCAATTTATTAATTATTTCATTTTTATCTTTCATTACTGCTTATTTTAGCTAATTATCTGATATATGGCTTTTTTATAAAGAATTAAATGAAATAATACAGTTTTACTATTGAAAGATAATATGCTTTGTTGATTTTTAACAGATTTTATTTTGTTTAGGATAAGTTTTTATATTAGAATAACAAAAATTTATAATATTTATATGATGTAAAATACCAGGGCAAGTATAAAATAGCTTGATAAGTTAGTATGTTAAGTTATTTTTTTACTTAAATATAAAAATAATATAATTAATTACAATATAGGGTTTTTAGTGGGTAATTTAAAGTTATCTGTCATTCATCGTTTGCCACAAAATTATCGATGGTTAACAGGGCATACAGGTGAAAAAATCGAGGTAATGCCTGATAATATATCCAGCTCGGAGTCTAATATATTAATTGGCTTTAAGGTACTTTGCTATGATATTAGCGATAATTTGGCGGTATTAAAGTATTTAAGTTCAGCTTTAGATGAAATACAAATTGCTAATGATTTGCTTGAATGGCAGGGTCAAATTTGCCTTTTTATTCGTTATGAAGATGAAAGTTTAGCGATTTGTCATTTTAAAACAGTGGGTGTTGCTATTGCTGAATCAATAACGCTACCATCTCGTTATTATTCTCATTAAATATTAATACGTATCAATGATTCGACGAGCTGCATAATAATGTTTACTCCAGTAATCATCATTTATTGCAGAAACTGTTACACCGCTACTTGTTGAGGCATGGACAAATTTATCATTACCAATATAAATACCGACATGCCTATTAGTTGGTCCAGTTCTAAAAAAAACAAATCGCCAGGGCGTAAATTTTGTTGCCTGACCCAGTGGCCGGTATATTGTTGTTCATCTGTTGAGCGAGGTAAATCAACACCAAACTGCTCACTAAACATAGGTTGAGTAAAGGCTGAACAGTCAATACCTTTCTTTGTTGTACCACCAAAACGGTAAGCAACACCTCTCCAGTTTGCATACTGCTCTAATATTTTTGTTTTAATTTCCACATTGCGTACTAATTGTTCAAACTCGGCTTGTGATACCTGATAAAGTGAGTTAGATTGTGTTTTATATAGCGGTGAGTTTGGTGAATTACAAGCGGATAGTAATAAAGTAATGATTAGTGCCGGAGTAGGTTTCATACAGTATCTCAGTAACGGTTGAAGTTTGACCATTATTGATTTATCCCTTGTTATCTTTATGTGGATATTCGATATAATGTAAATTTGACGATATTTTATTTTGTTAGCTAAAGGTTAAAATATCATCACTATTGTTCGTTATATAAATGTATATGACTGATTACCTATTTCAAATACATTGATATGTTAAACATAAACAAGTTTATACAAGGAAATAAAAAATGGCGAGTTTTCTTGTATTAATTTACAAAAAATCAAAATTTTTTGATTAAATAACTAGTGTCGATGTAAATAAGCTTATTGAATAAAAGGTTTAATATTTTGGTTAAATATACTATTTAAAAAATCAGTGTATTGATGATTAGCAATTAAAATTAGCTAATTAATAAAAAATTAAGCTAAATTTGTTAGCAATATTTTATTAATTTATTGTTGCTTTTTGTTAAATTTTAATAAAATTTAATCTGTTTTTCAGTAGCAGAAAATTATTCAATTTTGTATAAATATAAAAATTGTTATTTTAAAATTTTTCTCCAAAACGTTGTTTTTACTTTACTAAATTATTTTTGACTTTATCAGTTAGATATTTGTGATATTTATTATAATAAAGTTATATTAAACAAATAGTCGTGATGACGAGAGAGCCATAAATTTAAATAGCGGTTAAATTAAAATGATTAATAAAGAACAAAATATTTTAATAAAGATGAGTAATGAGTTGTTATATTTAAAAGATAAAATAGACAATTTAATATTACATAGAAACTATCTTATGTGGAATTTTGCGGTTAGCTATATTTCATGATTCAACAGAATATTGAGTTATTGTAGTAAATGTTATTTTAATAAATTATTCGCAATTTCGCAGTAATTATTTAATAAAAATATTTAATAGTAATTTTATTTATTGTCCAGGATTAAACTTTTTATGATTTTATATAAAAAATATGGCAATGCCCAGCCTAAGATACCCTATTATTTAAATAAGAATTTTTTTATATCTCTACTGGTATTAACTTTATCATCTCAAGTTTATAGTGAATCAGATACTGGCGGTGTAATTTATTTTTATGGCGCTATTACTGTACCCGCCTGTCAAAATATTGTAAATGATAATATGCTAGAAACGAATTGTTGGGATAATGCAGGAAAAGTGGCAACCCAGAAGATAAGTATGGATTTATTAATTAATCAGCGACAAAAATCACTAATTAAATATGGGCACCTCGAAAAACCTAAGCCGAGTTTGATTTTGCTGATAAAGTTATCGGAAGCTGGTCTACTGAGCTAACCACCATGAAGAAACGCAGCGCCATTAAGAATGACCTCTTTGCAAACCAGTATCACCAACAGACGATCGACAAGT
>NZ_NHNG01000711.1:0-1011 GCF_002287155.1 Arsenophonus sp. ENCA | reverse complement strand
TACAGGTTTCGATCTTGACCAGCGGGTCACCCAACTTGTCGATCGTCTGTTGGTGATACTGGTTTGCAAAGAGGTCATTCTTAATGGCGCTGCGTTTCTTCATGGTGGTTAGCTCAGTAGACCAGCTTCCGATAACTTTATCAGCAAAATCAAACTCGGCTTAGGTTTTTCGAGGTGCCCTGATATTATATTCAGTTATTTTCATTGAATCTCCTCAATACCATCAACTAAAATTTTACCAAGATACTGATGATTATAGAATTATAAATCTAACAAAAACTGGTTTAATTTATTTTTAAGTATTAAGAATATGTTGTTCTGTAAACAATGCTGTTTTTTCAATAAGGTTATAATGCAAAGGATTACAACCAACATAAAATTGAGTAACTAGAAAACCCATTTTACTCTTTTCAAATAAAACAGCATTGGCATAATAACTTTCAGGTTTAAGCATCTTAGAAAAAAGATGCGTGCCATATTTATGGAAAAATATTCGCATTAGCCATATAGAATAACGACAATAACTAACATAGTACTTACCTTCGATGGATAAACCATTTTCAACAATAAAGGTCATTAACAGATCACCATTCCATTTTTGACATATCATACAAGGGCACCTCGAAAAACTCAAGATTTTCAATTAACCCTTGGCTTTCATTCTAAATAATTAGATTTTTTTTGATTATCACGTTACTGATTCTATCGCACATTGCCCTGGCTAGGGCCATTTGACCCATTCTGGGCGTCAGAAAGCCACGATGCACGCGCTCTGGAAGTACGCCAACCGCTTTAGGTTGTAACATGCTGCCATCATCGTCATGGCAAAATTAGCGCGCACCTGTCCAATGGTGCGGATCAGTTTTCTACCCATTTGTTCCATCGCCGCAAATGCATGTTCAACCCGTGCCCTAGTCTTTGCAATCCTGTGGTTTCGCCCTTGCTGAGTCTTGGACAACGGTTTGTTTCGATGGCCTTTACGCTGAATCTGGCTCCTATAGCCGTTTGCCT
>NZ_NHNG01000021.1:0-1015 GCF_002287155.1 Arsenophonus sp. ENCA | reverse complement strand
TTCAAAAATCAGTCGATTAGCCAACAAATAATGATCTCACTCCCTCTTGTGCTGAAAAAAACAGCAAATCTTACCGACTGTGATCCCTATTTCATACGGCCTCAGGATCTTTGAAATTCCTAGGCGTAAATTCCTAGGCGTTAAAAGTTATCCACAGGCAAGTCGCCTTAAAAGACTTCTTTTTAACTTATTTTAACTTCAAAAGACTTAGGCGCTCTCGCGGTGAAATAAAAAAAACCTTTATAATAAACAACTTAATGCGCGAAAGGTAATCGCCTACCCCGTTAGGTAATTTTTAACAAAAATAATATTGATTTCCTTTTTAGCTTGAGATAAAGTTAATTTATTCTCCGATGCAATGATAGGTAACTGGTTACATGAAAGTCAGCAAGAAAACAAAGATAAGGCATCGGAATGGAATTAATGCAACTCTTGCAGATATGCCTTTGAGTTCAAGAAGAGTGTTATTTTTAACCATAGCTCGAGTAGATCCGAAAACTGTGATGGAAAGAGGCGAGGTATTCCGTGTTTATGCATCTGACTATGCAGAACTTTGTGGAATTGACAAATCAACGGCTTATCAGCAACTGAAAGAGGCAGCCAAGCAACTACAGCATCAGGTAATAGCGATCCCAAGAGAGCAACTTCTTCCACCCATCCCAAGAGCAGGGGAACCGTTAATGCCTTGGAAGAAATTAGAGGGTGGGGTTCGTATGCTTAATGTAACAGAATACTGTGATTACATGGACGGTGATGGCTATATCGATGTTGCATTTTCTAGACAAATGGAGCCTTACATATGCAGATTAGAAAAGGATTTCACAACACAAATATTGCTTTCAGCAGTTAGATTGAGTGATACAAATGCAATTCGTCTGTATCAGTATCTCAGAGAGAAAATAAGTGCCGGAAAGGTAAAGTACTTTGATATTTCTCTTGATGATTTGAAGTCAGATCTTGGTATATCTGATATGGCAACGTATAAAGAACATAAGCATTTTAACAACTTATATTT
>NZ_NHNG01000011.1:0-1023 GCF_002287155.1 Arsenophonus sp. ENCA | reverse complement strand
ATCATAAAATATCATTTGAATCTCTGACAGAGGAAGATGCAGAAGATTTTAAAGTTAGAGCGAAACAATCGAGTGATGCTGATGAGCGGCGTAAAATGGCGCGTCGTTATACTTATATGAAACAAGCAATTCCTGTTAAAAACAATCTTGATAAAACATATGCTCTATTAATCGGAGAGTGATATGGACAAGCAACCCGATAAATTAGAGGTGTTAATGGATTGGTTTCTAGGTGATGCCAAAGAAATCAATGAGACACAGAAAAAAATGCTGGAAAAACAAACAGCATTACTTGAGCGCGTTGACGAACTGAATAAATGCATTGATTCTAAAATCGAAAAATCAATTCGAGATGTTATTATTTGTAGTAGCTCAGACTTGATCTGACAGTTACCGGTTATTTATACAGTATCTGTCAGGCTAAATTTGATTTAAATCTTTTTCTCTCCAAATTTGTTTTCCATCGTGTAAAGTTGCTATGGGTGTTCGACCGCAACACATTTTTCCTTGATGAGTACGCTGGTTATTGTATTCCTCTAACCATTTATCTAAATCAGTTTGTAATTCCTCTAAATTACCGTAGATTTTCTTACGAAAAACTACCTGGTAGAACTCTTGTAATACGGTTTTATGAAAACGTTCACAAATTCCATTAGTTTGAGGCGAGCGTGCCTTAGTTTTTGTGTGATCAATATCGTTGATAGCCAGATAAAGTTGATAATCGTGATGCTCAACTTTACCACAATATTCACTACCTCTGTCCGTCAGTATACGTAATATCGGTAATCCATGTTGGGCATAAAAAGGCAGAACCTTGTCATTTAATAAATCCGCAGCAGTTATCGAACTTTTCGTTGTGTAAAGTTTACAATGAACGACTTTGCAGTAAGTATCAATATAAGTTTGTTGGTAGATACGACCAACACCTTTTAAATGACCAACATAAAAAGTGTCCTGCGACCCCAGGTAACCCGGATGTGCTGTTTCAATCTCACCACTGGCTTCATCATCCTGTGCTTTCTT
>NZ_NHNG01000290.1:0-1035 GCF_002287155.1 Arsenophonus sp. ENCA | reverse complement strand
CCAAGGGTGAGGCACTGAAAATCCAATGCTTAGTTAAAGATCCAACGATTATTATAAATCATCCAATGGCCGAACGGCAGTTATTCAGTGACGATCCTAGCAAGTTACAAGATCAAGCAGCAGAGTACGCACTAAATAAAGACAAAGCGGTGATTGGTGAAAATATTCTTGGTTTACGTCTGCTTTGTCTGTACGGTTTGAAAGGTGCAGCGGCTTATATGGAGCATGCCAGAGTTCTCGGTCAATACAATAACGATATTTACTACCAATATCATAAAATTATGGCATGGTTAGGTAGCCCGCCATCTGATATGGATGCCTTATTGCAATGTGCAATGGAAATTGGTCAGATGAATTTTAAGGTAATGGGTATTTTAGATGCCAGTGCAACTGAGACTTATGGCCACCCAATACCCACTCAAGTTAACGTAAAACCCATTGCAGGTAAATGTATTCTAGTTTCTGGCCATGATCTGAAAGATCTACACAACTTATTGCAACAGACTGCAGGTACAGGTATTAATATTTTCACCCATGGTGAAATGTTACCAGCACACGGCTACCCAGCAATACATAAGTTCAAACATCTGGCCGGCAACTATGGAGGTGGCTGGCAGGATCAACAAATAGAGTTTGCCCAGTTTCCCGGTCCCATTATCATGACATCAAATTGTATTATCGATCCATTTGTTGGTAACTATTCCGATCGTATCTGGAACCGCAGTATTGTTGGATGGCCAAAGGTAAACCATTTGGAAGGTAACGATTTTAGCCCCGTGATTGCTATGGCACAGCAGATGGCAGGATTCCCATATAGTGAAATTGAACATAAGATTACAGTTGGTTTTGGTCGCCGCACTCTGCTGGATGCAACAGATACACTAATTGAATTAATCAACAGTAAAAAATTACGCCATATCTTCCTAGTAGGTGGTTGTGATGGAGCCCGCCCTAAGCGTAGCTATTTCACCAATTTTGCCACTCATGTGCCAAATGATTGCATAATTCTAACTTTAGCTTGTGGTAAATATCGTT
>NZ_NHNG01000794.1:0-5607 GCF_002287155.1 Arsenophonus sp. ENCA | reverse complement strand
ACTTGTCGATCGTCTGTTGGTGATACTGGTTTGCAAAGAGGTCATTCTTAATGGCGCTGCGTTTCTTCATGGTGGTTAGCTCAGTAGACCAGCTTCCGATAACTTTATCAGCAAAATCAAACTCGGCTTAGGTTTTTCGAGGTGCCCATTTATTGGTCTACACTAAACTACAAAGATGCTTTAGCTATTACTGGTAAAGGAAAAATTATCCGCCAATTCCCGATGGTACCAGGCATCGATTTTGCTGGTATCGTTAAGTCTTCAACAGATGCAAAATTTCAAGTCGGCCAACAAGTTTTATTGACCGGCTGGGGTGTTGGTGAAAACCATTGGGGGGGATTAGCAGAACAAGCGCGAGTGCCAGCCAAATGGTTAACAGCTATTCCTGACAAAATGACGATGCGACAAGCGATGATAATCGGCACCGCTGGTTTTACCGCTATGCTCTGTATAATGGCTTTGGAAGAAAACGGCGTAACCATTGATAAAGGCAACATTGTTGTGACAGGAGCCAGTGGTGGTGTAGGTAGTACCGCAATTCAACTGCTAGATAAACTTGGTTATTCCGTCACAGCAGTAACTGGTCGGGAGAGTAATATCGATTACTTAAAAGCTCTTGGCGCTAAACAAGTACTGCTACGTAAAGAGTTTACTACCATACCCCACCCTTTAGAAAAGCAACGTTGGGCAGGAGCTATTGATACTGTTGGCGGCAATATATTAGCAACCGTTATTTCACAAATGTGCTATTCAGGTACAATAGCAGCATGTGGTCTGGCCGCTGATATTATGTTATCGACAACAGTGATGCCTTTTATTCTGCGTAATGTAAGACTACAGGGGATAGACTCTGTGATGGTTCCAACGATTAAACGCCCACAGATATGGCAACGGTTAGCCAATTTATTACCCGATAGTTTTTATCAATTAACAACCACAGAGATCCCGTTAGAAAAAGTGATTGATTATGCCGATAAATTAATTAATAACCAAATCACTGGCCGGACACTGGTAAAAATACGTTAAATTTTTCGAGCCAACCTTGCTGATTAGACTAAAATTTTGCTGCTAATTGCTATGAAATGTTTATAATATCGCTCTTTGTCGTCAAAATAAACGTTTTCATTATGAGAAAAAGATGACAAACTATTAGCATCAAGTTAAGTTGTCTAATTATCAGTCGGAGATACCCGCAAAATGGCAAAAGATTTCCACATTTTGCTGCTAAATGGCCCAAATTTAAATATGCTGGGGACGAGAGAACCACTATTCTATGGTGCTCTTACACTTCAAGATATTGTTAACCAAATGAGCCAAAAAGCAAAACAATTAGGAGTTAAATTAAGTCATTTTCAATCTAATGCGGAACATGAGCTTATTAATGAAATCCATCAAGCTCAAGGAAAAATCGACTTTATATTGATTAATCCGGCAGCATTAACGCATACTAGTGTGGCTTTACGCGATGCAATATTAAGCGTTGACATTCCTTTTTATGAGATCCACCTTACTAATATTAATGCACGTGAGCCATTCAGGCATCACTCCTATCTCTCCGATATTGCAAACGGCGTCATCTGTGGTTTCCGTGCTGATGGTTATATTTTTGCATTAGAAGCTGCGGTTAAATTCTTATTAAATATTGAAGAATTAGCAACCATTGATGAATCCCAACCTAATAAATGTAAAGAATAAAAATACGGAATTAATTTATGGATATTCGTAAAATTAAAAAATTAATTGAGCTTGTTGAAGAATCTGGCATTTCTGAACTAGAAATTTCGGAAGGTGAAGAATCAGTGCGTATTAGCCGTACAATCGTGCAGAATTTACCAAATTTACAACAGTATATGGCAGCGCCAACCACGCATCAACCGGCTTTAGCAAACGCCATTGCACCTTCTCAAATTTTACCTGAAACAACAAATGAGAAAAAAGCAGAGATCAGTGGTTATACTGTTCGCTCGCCAATGGTAGGTACCTTCTACCGAGCGCCAAGTCCAGAAGCAAAACCATTTGTTGAAGTCGGCCAAACGGTTAAGCTAGGGGATCCTCTATGTATTGTCGAAGCGATGAAAATGATGAATCAGATCGAAGCAGACAAAGCAGGTGTAGTTAAAGCAATTCTGCTGGAAAATGGAGAAGCGGTTGAATTTGACGAGCCATTGGTTATCATCGAATAACGAGGCATCCTATGCTTAAAAAAATTGTTATCGCCAACCGTGGCGAAATTGCTTTACGCATTTTACGTGCCTGTAAAGAACTAAAAATAAAAACCGTCGCCGTGCATTCTGCCGCCGATCGTGACTTAAAACATGTATTACTTGCTGATGAAACTGTCTGTATCGGGCCTGCCGCTTCAGCTGAAAGTTATCTTAATATTCCAGCAATCATCTCAGCAGCAGAAATTACTGCTGCAGAAGCCATTCACCCTGGTTATGGTTTTCTATCTGAAAATGCCGACTTTGCCGAAAAAGTGGAACGTTCTGGTTTTATATTCATTGGCCCTAAACCAGAAACTATTCGACTCATGGGTGATAAAGTTTCTGCCATTGAGGCGATGAAAAAAGCTGGTGTTCCTTGTGTTCCTGGCTCAGACGGACCATTAGGAAATGAGATAAAAACCAATAAAACAATTGCTAATCGAATTGGCTACCCAGTTATTATTAAAGCATCTGGTGGTGGTGGTGGCCGCGGTATGCGCGTTGTTCGTAACGAAAGTGAGCTAGAACAAGCCATTACCCTAACTCGCGCCGAAGCCAAAGCTGCCTTTAATAATAGTATGGTTTATATGGAGAAGTTCCTAGAAAATCCGCGCCATATTGAGATTCAAGTACTTGCTGACGGTCAAGGCAATGCGATTTATTTAGCCGAACGTGATTGCTCAATGCAACGTCGCCATCAAAAAGTGGTTGAAGAAGCGCCTGCACCAGGTATAAAAGTTGATATGCGTACAAGCATTGGCGAGCGCTGCGCAAAAGCTTGTCTTGATATCGATTATCGTGGTGCCGGTACTTTTGAATTCCTTTATGAAAATGGCGAATTCTACTTTATTGAAATGAATACGCGTATTCAAGTTGAGCATCCTGTGACGGAAATGATCACTGGGGTTGATCTGATTAAAGAACAGTTAAGGATCGCTTCTGGCTTACCCCTATCTATTAAACAAAAAGATGTTAAAATTCATGGGCATGCAATAGAGTGCCGAATTAATGCAGAAGATGCTAATACCTTCTTGCCAAGTCCGGGTAAAATTACTCGCCTCCATATTCCTGGTGGTTTTGGTATACGTTGGGAATCACACATTTATGCAGGTTACACCGTTCCCCCCTACTATGACTCTATGATTGGTAAGCTGATCACATATGGTGAAACCCGGGAAATTGCTATCCTTCGGATGAAAAATGCCTTATCTGAATTAATTATTGATGGCATTAAAACTAACATAGAATTACAACAAAAAATTATGGATGACAGCAATTTTTTCAAAGGTGGTACCAATATCCATTACCTGGAAAAAAAACTCGCTTCACAGGAATAAACTTTTCTATTCACCTTTCATCACAATAGGGTACGGAATGTACCCTAATTTTTGATACTTTTTCTGAAGATAATCTTTAACTAATATACAAACCCTCAGATTAAATTTTTACTACCAGGAGAACCAATGGACAAACGTTTTCTTCAATCCAACAAAGAAGCTCGTTGGTCAGTTTTTCTTACTGTTGCTTATTTATGTAGTTGGATAATGACTGCCTACCTCCCCGGCGAGGAAATGGGAATAACAGGGATGCCATTATGGTTTGAACTTTCATGTTTATATTTACCTCTGATTTTTATTTTACTTTGTGTCTTAATGGTTAAATTCATTTTTAAACAAATGTCATTGGAAGATAAAGATGCAAATTGAAATTCTATTACCACTTATTGGTTATTTATTATTAGTTTGTTTACTGTCTATTTATGCTTATCATCGACGTCAAAAAGGCGAATTTTTGCATGAATATTTTCTAGGTAATCGCTCTATGGGCGGGGTTGTTTTGGCGATGACCATCACTGCTACCTACATCAGTGCTAGCTCTTTCATAGGTGGTCCTGGAGCAGCCTATAAATATGGCCTTGGCTGGGTGCTACTTGCCTTAATTCAAGTTCCGACTATTTGGCTTTCGCTTGGTGTACTAGGTAAAAAATTTGCCATTTTGGCTCGTCGCTATAATGCGGTGACACTTAATGACATGCTATATGCTCGTTTTCAAAGCCGTTTACTGGTATGGATTGCTAGCATTAGTTTACTCATCGCTTTCTTCGGTGCTATGACAGTTCAATTTATCGGCGGAGCTCGTCTACTTGAAACTACGGCAAATATCCCCTATGAAATAGGATTATTAATATTTGGCATCACTATTGCGCTTTATACTGCGTTTGGTGGTTTTAGAGCTAGTGTCCTTAATGACACCTTACAAGGCTTTGTTATGTTAGTAGGAACCATTATTCTGCTGGTTGCGACTATTCACAAGGCAGGCGGTCTGGCGGCGGCAACAGAGACACTAAAAACGATTGATCCAAAACTAATCACACCACAAGGTGCCGATAACATTTTTAGTATGCCCTTTATGTTTTCCTTCTGGATATTAGTTTGTTTTGGCGTTATTGGCTTACCACACACTGCTGTCCGCTGCATTTCTTATAAAAATAGCCAAGCGATGCACCGAGGGATCATCATCGGTACCATTGTGATGGTTATTTTAATGTTGGGAATGCATTTAGCAGGTGCATTAGGTCGAGCTATTTTACCGGATTTAACGATCCCAGATCAGGTCATCCCAACATTGATGATCACGGTTTTACCTCCATTCGCCGCAGGAATTTTCTTAGCCGCCCCAATGGCTGCCATTATGTCAACAATTAATTCACAATTACTCCAATCTTCAGCAACTATTATAAAAGATCTATATTTAAATATTGCACCAGAGGAGATAAAAAAAGAGAAAAAATTAACCTGGATCTCAAGGGCCCATTCCCAGTCGAAACGCAACAAACCCATAAAACGTTATGCAGCCATTAGATGAGCTAAAAATACTTCATTTGGAGAAAAATAGCCCAACGATTTTCGTCCCCGAGTATTAAGTATGTGCTCAAGTTCTGCAATCTCGTTGTCCGTGACTGAGTTGAAGTCCGTTCCTTTTGGGTAAAAACGGCGGATAAGTCCGTTACTGTGTTCATTTAAACCACGCTCCCATGAGTGATAAGGCCTGGCAAAGAAGACATTAGCACCGGTGATCTCAGTTATCTGTTTATGCATGGAGAACTCAGAACCGTTATCGGCCGTCAAAGTTTTAAAGTCACAGAAGGTATTTGCTACAATGTCACGGAAAGCATCTACAACAGTATCAGCGCGTTTATTCGGTAACTTGCGGATAATAATCTGCTTGGTAGCTTTATCCGCTAGAGTCAGTAAGAATGACTTCTGATCTTTACCAAATACAGTATCAATTTCAAAATGACCGGGTTGTTGCTTAAGATCAGCCTCAGCGGGTCTCTCTTCAATACCCACTCTATCAGGAATAGGGCTACGCTTGGATTCACCCTTATCATAGCGATAATGTT
>NZ_NHNG01000309.1:0-1038 GCF_002287155.1 Arsenophonus sp. ENCA | reverse complement strand
ATATAATTCGCCATATTCCTCCTGAGGTAACCATCTGGGCAGATACCGGTTTTCAAGGTATAGATAAACAGCATCCTAATACACAAATCCCAAAAAAAGGAACTCGAAAAAGACCTTTATCGCCTGAACAAAAACAAGAAAATAAAATAATCTCGGGCATCCGTATTACAGTTGAACACGCCATCGCGGGTATCAAGCGCCTCGGTTGCATGACCCAAATTTTACGGAATCGTAGACCCTTTATTGATGATACCTTCTTACTCCTTAGCGCAGGTCTTTGGAATTTCCATCTCAGAACAGCGTAAAATTTACTTCAATCACCGAAACACCCTTATTTCACTATTAAGCAACACGCTTAATGTTAAAGAGCAGTTCCGCAGCAAACGCTGGCTATGGACTTTTTTTCATACTTCTTGCTTGGTCATCACAACCCAAGCCACTTAAGCCAAGCATCACGTTCTTCTGCGGGACGATTAAAGTAGGCTGCACGCAGCCCTCTATGAAACTCGGGAAGGTATATCAATCGTTCTCTTACTCGAGAATTCGGTTTACTTGGGTCTTGCAATCGAATGACCGGTAATTTGTTGTTCTCGATCATTTCCTGGACAGCGCTAGGGGTTTTGCCGATTAACTCTGCAAATTTTTTAGCGTGCATGACATCTATCGGATATCTCATCTCGTAGTCGTCGTTAATCATTCCTTCCCTCGCTTTCATCTCTTTAAACCGCTTTGTGCCGCTTAAAACCGCTTTAAACCCAAACTCTGGTATGCTTAACACTGGGTGCATTTGCCGCGATTTGCTATGTTGCATACAGGTCATGCTGCATTTGCATCAGGGTCTTTGTTGTCTAAATAGACTACAGCAAAGTTTAAGTTACCGCCTAAATGAGGCTGTCGCAAAAGGGGTGGAATTTTTTTTTCAACAATATCCCACCGTGCAGATTTTCTCTTTTTCTGATTTTAGTTTGTACAAATAATAGACTGAAAATCATCCATAATATCAGAGCAACCGCTCTTGATAAGTTATAGGCCATTGCA
>NZ_NHNG01000371.1:0-5623 GCF_002287155.1 Arsenophonus sp. ENCA | reverse complement strand
TTAACCCCGTTAGCACGGTATAACCGCGATGTATCGGGGATTTGGTGCTGTCAGCAAGTTGACAGCACTTAGGGGGGTGTTGCCAAAACTTAAGGCGATCTTTTTCTTGACTTAGCACGGTAGCTGCAAAGCTCATTGGCACTATATGACAGCGATGATGATGTTAATTGTCTAAGATGAGGTATTGAAGCCCGATTATTGCAAATGTATTTGAGAGATGTATTATGTATTTGCTCATTAAGATTCGTATTGCGAATAAGAAATTTACATAAAACTAAAAAAGTTTCACCTCGACAAATTAGCCAACTTTTATGGTTGGCTTTTTCTATTCTGAAATCTGAAAATTCAAAAGCTCCTAAAAAGCATTGTGAGCAACGATAAAATTTTAGTCGTACGAATTTACGTTTTTATCGATAAAATGGCTCAGAATTGATTACAGGAGCTTTTAGAGGGTGTTTTGACTCTTCTTTCTGTCTTCTTTTAGCACTTCAATGAAGACTTGCTCGAATTCGTCATTTTTGGGGAGGTCTTGTTTGAGGATGTACTTGTTGACGAAGAAATCTGGTTCAATACCGAGTCGTCTTGAGGCTTCAAATCCGCGTTTGACCCAATCTAGGGGCAAAATGTGTTCGTGGGCTAATTCCTCAGCCCAATGCCAATCAAAACGTTTGATTTCATCTTCACGTAGAATCCGAATTGACTTTGCGTCATAGGTCATGAATTACTTCACCGCCTCTTTGAGTCTTTGACCCGCTTTAAAACTCGGTACGTTTGCAGCAGCAATTTTAAGCACCTCTCCCGTTTTTGGATTACGTCCATCTCTGGCTGCGCGTTGCTTAACCTGAAAGCTACCAAAGCCAACGAGTTGTACGTCATCTCCGGCCTTTAGCGCTTCTGTCACGGTTTCGATGAAAGCGTTCAGTGCCTTCTCTGCGTCCTTTTTGCTCAACCCTGATTTCTCTGCAACTTTACTGATGAGTTCTGTTTTGTTCATGGTGTGCCTGAATTAGTGGATAAATTAATTCTAGTGATGCTAGCTGTAGCTTCCTGATAGTGCAATGTTTCAGGTTAATTAATTCAAAAAAATCTTTTTAATTAAAAAGCCTACGCTCGCCGCAAGTCTGTGACCGAGCGGAGCGAGTGAGCAGACGAGGAAGCGGAATATCACATTTAGTCAAAAAGAAATACGGTCACTCAGTAGTAACATATTTTGGGGTTTAGGTTTTTTGTTAGAAGAAAAGTTATCCACAGAAAAACCTCGCGCGCGCGTAGTTATATTTAGTTATGTATAAGTTAAAAGAGTTAAAGAAAGGAAAATAAGAAATAAACAACTGATTTTTATATAAAAAATGACTTTACTTTTTCCTAAAGTACGGGTTTTTATTCCTAAAGTACGGGTGTTTATCTTACTTATCCACAATAAAAATGGCTTTTTCTGATTTTTTTTTATTAAATTAATAGTTGTTTTCCTAAAGTACGGTTTATACTTCTTGAAGTACGATATTTTTTGTATTCCTAAAGTACGAAAACTCGAGTCTGTTAGATGTTGTTGGCATTTAACAGACTCTAACCAACAATCCTAACAAATCTAGGAGTGAGGCTGTGCATGATCATACAAAAAAAATAGGAAAACGCAATTTGAAGACATTACGTCCACAATTACATAAGCAACTAGAATTTTTTATTGCTGATGAGGTTGATATTTCTACCTTTAGGGATGAATTAGCAAGTATGGAGCATCCTTTTTTTGCTTTAAAAGGTGGTGATACGAAAGTTAGGGAATATAAAAATGGTAATGTCACTGTCATTGCAAGATCATTAGCTGGTATAGGGTTAGCTACGATCTTTGATAAAGATATTTGGATATATGTTATCTCAAAACTACAAGAAGCAATTAATAATAACCAGCCTATTAGTCGCACTATATCATTTACTCCATATGATTTTTTTATCACTACAAATCGTAATGATGGAGGGAAAAGTTATGAATTATTGAGATTGGCTTTGGCTAGACTGAAAGGAACTGTTATTACAACTAATATAACTTATGGTAAAGAAAATCAAGAAACTATTAGTTTCGGGTTAATTGATAGTTGGCGAATTCTGGAGGAACACAAAGGTAAACTTGAAATTGGGATGGTAGAAGTAACTTTACCAGACTGGCTTTATCAAGCAATAACAAAGACAAAAGTATTACAAATTAGTCCTGATTATTTCCGTATAAGAAAAGCTATTGATAGACGGCTTTATGAGATTGCTCGCAAGCATTGTGGTAGTCAGGCCGAATTTACAATTTGTTTAGAAAAATTGTATTTAAAAACAGGTAGTACGGCGGTATTATCTAAGTTCAAATTCAATATTAAGCAATTAGCTAAAACTAATGATCTTCCTGATTATGAAATTCTATTTGATTCAATGAAAAACAAAGTAACTTTCAAAAATCGTAAACAAAATACCCCTGAAGCCGAAGCATCGCGTAAGCAAGAAAAAGGGAAAAAAGAAGTTCATAAATTAAAGAAACGACTTTTCCAAAATAATTGATGGTCATTTAAGTATATATAACTGTATATACTTTATTTTTTGACGCGAATCGTTTTTTTATCTACAATGTATATATCTAAGTATATACATTAATGTTGGATTTTATATGAAAACCCCTTTTATTATTAGTTTTGCCAACAGTAAAGGTGGGGTAGGTAAGACAACTAGTTGTATAGCTGTTGGCTGTTGTCTAGCACAACAAGGGTATAAAACATTGCTTATTGATTTAGATCATCAAGGAAATCTTAGTGATGATTTAGGTAGAGGGGATGAAGATTATACGATTACAGATCTTTTTGAAAACCCTAAATTTGATATTAATAAAATAATATATTCAGCCCTTGATTCAAATGATGAAATAAAAAACTTATCTATTATTCCAGCGGATATAACATTAGCTGTTGAAGCTAGAAGCGCTGAAAGATTCAGGCATAGGTTAACTATTTTAGATGATGCACTTAAACGTTTGAATGCTAAATTTTATTTTGTTTGATTTGCGCCCTGCAATTGATTTAAGCATAGAAAATGCTCTTTTAATTACAGATTTAATTGTTATTCCTGTTGATATGGATCGAAGAGCTATTAAAGGCATTAATGATTTGCTACAAGTAGCAAAAGAAGTAAAACGTCAAGAGAATATTGTATATATTCTTGTAAAGACAAAAGTAAACAAATCTCATTCTAAAATGCAAAAAGCTATAAATGAGTATGTCAAAAAGTCAGGCTATCATGTAGCTACAACAGAAATAAGGGTTAGTGAGCTTTATAAGCAAGCTACAGAAAACCATAGACCCTCTCCTCTTTATGCTTTTAATGAAAGACCACATGAAGATTATTTATCATTGACAAATGAACTTATTAAAAGAGTTGAGGAGATTTCTTAAGTGAGTAGAAGTGATAGAATAACAAAAGGTGTAACGCGAGTTGTAGAAAAAAGAAATATTACAACTGGCAAGCAAATGAATTTGCGTATGACTAATTTAGATGAAGATGCACTTTCTATTATGATAGATAAAATACAAGAAATTGTGCCACAAAAAAATATATCAAAGTCACGAGTTTTACGTGCTGTTGGTTATTTAAATTATGATATGAATTTAGTTAAAAAATTAGCTAAATCAGTTATTAATAATACATAGTGTATATACTTTTATATATTCATTTTTATATACTTAAGTAAGCGGTACTTGAAGGGACTAACGATCCCGACAAGTACCTAATCCAAAACCTAATGTAACTAGGAGTCGGACTATGCGAAATAGTACGCATATTGCACGCATAATGAAAGCGTGCGGCATATCAATCGAGCAGCTTTTGAGCTTTGCTCACACGTCAAAACACCTCACAACCCGTCAGCGTGAGTACCTTCTGAGTATCGGAGGTGCAGTATGAAATCCGAGATGCATGAATTTTGTCGACGCGTAACTGTTCCCTGTGGATTTTCGGATAGTGAGGGGGAAATTCATAATAATGCCACCATGACGGAGTTACTGGCGTTGAACAAAGATGCTCTTGAAATTGCGAATTTATTGGAAAAAATCCGCACTGAAAAATCACCGTTTTTTGTCATTATTAATCTGGTTTCTGATTTCAATCAATCGCCCACCGTTTGGCAGTTCCATTTTTTACCGCTTTTTTGTAGTGAAAATGGCTATCTTGGCACTTTCTTTCACGCTCATGAATTCCTGTTTTTATCTCTGCTGGATTATGTCGATGGCATGCTGCCTTATGCAGTTACTACGGAAAAACCCAATAAGCTGTTTACTGCTAAAGAGTGGGAAGTATTGTTTTTCACGATGCACCGTTTTAGCAGCAAGGAAATTGGTAGATGGTTAAATATTTTTCCCTCAACGGTTGAATCGCACTTGAAGACTATCTACGGAAAAGTCAATGTCCATTCTGCTTGTCAGCTAAGGACATTTTGCAAATCAAAAGACTTTGAGCGCTATATTCCTGCTGAGCTTATTCATAAGAGACGTGGATTCGTAGAAATGGGAGGGATCGCATGAGTGTTTTTTATTCTGACGAACTGAAACAATTTTCTCAGTTGTTTCCTGAATTTACGCAAACTCAACAAGAAAATGTTTTTCTCTTTGCAATTGGTATTCCTATTGCCAATATAGCTGATATACGCCACGTCTCTATTCGAAGTGTCCAAGCTTCTTTGATTGAAGCTCAGCACCGTTTGGAATTAGGCTCGACTAGCTCACTGAGAGCGGTGGCACAAATGCGACTATTTCTCCCATTATTAAGATTAGCTTTTTATTTTTTTCATGAAAAAAGGGATTTTGATGAAGTTTAGTAAACCATAAATAACCTGAGTTCGGGATAAGCGGTAGTTATGGGAAAATAAAAATTACTCACTTATCAATAAAAACCTTTTAAAATCAATAAAATGATAAAAGATGGAAAGATTTTCAGTGATCATAGGTTAAAATATAAGCTATTTTCTCTGCTAAAATCATGAAAAAAGCCAAAATTAAGCACTACTTTATGTAATTATTTTAAGTTAAATAATTGAATATATGATGAAAAATTTTAGATTCCTTATCCCGAACTCAGGTTAAATAACACTGGCAGTAAGCAAGGAATTAACAGTAGGAACGCCTGTTTCTATTGTTAATCCAATGTAGCTTGCTGTTATACAGGCAAAAAGGGCATACCAACCTATAAATGGCGTGTCTTTATTTTCGGGGATTTTTTCATATTGTTGGGTTTCTTTGAGAATATTTCTGTGAGTTTTGACAATAAGCGTGTTGCTTAATAGTGAAATAAGGGTGTTTCGGTGATTGAAGTAAATTTTACGCTGTTCTGAGATGGAAATTCCAAAGACCTGCGCTAAGGAGTAAGAAGGTATCATCAATAAAGGGTCTACGATTCCGTAAAATTTGGGTCATGCAACCGAGGCGCTTGATACCCGCGATGGCGTGTTCAACTGTAATACGGATGCCCGAGATTATTTTATTTTCTTGTTTTTGTTCAGGCGATAAAGGTCTTTTTCGAGTTCCTTTTTTTGGGATTTGTGTATTAGGATGCTGTTTATCTATACCTTGAAAACCGGTATCTGCCCAGATGGTTACCT
>NZ_NHNG01000085.1:0-1048 GCF_002287155.1 Arsenophonus sp. ENCA | reverse complement strand
CCTGCTCGATGTTTAAAACACAAAAAAAATTGACATTTATGTTTTGTTATATAAACTAACGCCCATCAACTCACTGCAACAGGTAAAAGCCAGACAATACCACGAGTTATCTGAAACTTTACTCGACATTGCTAAGTAGCCAGCCTGAGGCGTATGAACATGAAGTCAAGTGACGACAGTTAAGCCGTACCGCTCTTTAAGACTATTTCGCTGAAAAAGCGAACACCGACAACAGTCGGTTTTGGGGTGTGTGAAATATATCAATCAGCGTTGATTCTCTTGTCTATGCCAGGGACATAATAACGTTGATACCTATCTGGAAATTCCAGCACACACCACCAAAACCCATTGTTAGGAGGTAGGTATGTGTAATTTTCATGGTTATGATAATGCACGCAGTCGAAGAAATGCCCATAGAAGAGTCAAGCAAGCAGCCTATAATCGTAATAAAGCACTCAATATGGCATTAAAAGCCGCATTAAATCCAACCAAACAATCGAATCAGCAAATAACCTCAAACCCTAAGCGTTCCTTACTTTCACTCAAAAGAAACGTGACGAGTCGCGTAAAAAAAGCGCTATTATTCAGCAGAACTAAAATTTATGACGCCTTTGATAATTGCTGTCTGCCAAAGGTGGCTTTGTATTCAGTAAAAAATCAATGTCGTCGTCATCTTTTTGGGTCAAGGGAAATTACCGCAAAAGTGTAATTTATTTTTGTTCTCATAATTTTAGCGGATTTTCAATGCGTCATTGCTCACAGAATAACCCCTAATTTTTTCTAACCAAAGGAATAAAAGGATGAAACTCGACAATCCACACATTGTAACGGCAAAGCACCCCAATATGGGCAACCTGGTTGGTGTCACTAACGGGAGTCATAAATTTTGTGATTCACACTATCTCAGCAGCATTGATATACGGAATGACGACGATAGGGAAACAATAACATTTAAAACGATAATTCACTATTTAACAGCAGAAAATACCTACCTCAAAAAAGAAAATCGCAGACTCCTGAAGATAAATCGTGAGATTGGCGGATTGTG
>NZ_NHNG01000448.1:0-544 GCF_002287155.1 Arsenophonus sp. ENCA | reverse complement strand
AAAAACAAGAAAATAAAATAATCTCGGGCATCCGTATTACGGTTGAACACGCCATCGCGGGTATCAAGCGCTTCGGTTGTATGACCCAAATTTTACGGAATCGTAGACCCTTTATTGATGATACCTTTTTACTCCTTAGTGCCGGTCTTTGGAATTTCCATCTCAGAACAGCCTAAAATTTACTTCAATCACCGAAATACCCTTATTTCACTATTAAGCAACACGCTTAGTATTCCACGAGTTTCGCACAAAACTAATTTGGGTACGCTAATAAAACACGGATGTGCTCAGCAATAGCATTTTTGATTACGTCCCAATTTTGTTGATAAAGGGTTATTTTTTCAGATATACGACGTTTATGTTGTTCAAACCACGCAGAAATAGCGAGAAAAATATGATTTCTTTGCGCTCGGCTCGTGCGAGCCTGACAGCGTTCAATACCACAATTTTGTTTAACTTCTCGATGATAAACTTCAACAGACCAACGGGCATCCATGATAGATTTGACGTATTCACGGGTGGGATTCTCTTTGTTTGTTACTAT
>NZ_NHNG01000761.1:0-5701 GCF_002287155.1 Arsenophonus sp. ENCA | reverse complement strand
AGGTAACCATCTGGGCAGATACCGGTTTTCAAGGTATAGATAAACAGCATCCTAATACACAAATCCCAAAAAAAGGAACTCGAAAAAGACCTTTATCGCCTGAACAAAAACAAGAAAATAAAATAATCTCGGGCATCCGTATTACAGTTGAACACGCCATCGCGGGTATCAAGCGCCTCGGTTGCATGACCCAAATTTTACGGAATCGTAGACCCTTTATTGATGATACCTTCTTACTCCTTAGCGCAGGTCTTTGGAATTTCCATCTCAGAACAGCGTAAAATTTACTTCAATCACCGAAACACCCTTATTTCACTATTAAGCAACACGCTTAATGAACGGCTATTTCCCTGTTGCATTTCATTCCATGTCTCCCACAGGGAAATTAGCGATAATTCGGTATCTTTCGGTGGTGGCGTGATCTTAGTAAATTCATTACGTTCAACACCAATTATATTGGAAACTAATACGGTATGATGCGCGGTTAACGCTCGACCAGATTCAGTGATCACCGTTGGATGTTCTAACCCATGTTCATCACAAGCTTCACCTATCGCCCAGATAACATTATTGGCGTATTCATTTAAACCATAGTTGACAGAACAATCCGATTGCGACCGAGTCCCCTCATAATCAATCCCAAGACCACCACCAACATCAAAACACTCAATTTTGACACCTAATTTATGTAACTCAACATAAAAACGAGCTGCCTCTCTAGCGCCTGTGGCAATATCGCGAATATTAGACATCTGAGAACCTAAATGGAAATGTAATAATTGCAAACTTTCCAGACGCCCTTCACTTCTTAATGTATCAATCAACTGCAAAACCTGAGCGGCGGCCAAACCAAATTTTGATTTCTCACCACCGCTCGCTTGCCATTTACCCGAACCTTGTGACGCCAAACGCGCTCGTACTCCCAAACGAGGAATAACATCTAACCTTTTAGCTTCATCCAAAACTAAGGCAATTTCAGTCATTTTTTCAATCACTAAGTAGACTTTATGGCCAAGCTTTTCGCCGATCAACGCTAAACGAATATATTCCCGATCTTTATAGCCATTACAAACAATCACTGATTTCGTCATACCAGCATGCGCTAATACAGCCATTAATTCTGCTTTGGAGCCGGCTTCTAAACCTAAAGGTTCTCCTGATCTCACTAAAGTTTCAATCACTCGCCGCTGCTGATTTACCTTAATTGGGTAGACAAGAAAGTAATCACCTTGATAGCCATAATCACGACGCGCCCGTTCAAATGCAGCATTAATTGATCTCAATCGATGTTGTAAAATTTGCGGAAAACAAAACAGGGCCGGCAAACGCAGATGTTGCTGTTCTTCCTGTACTTGTTCAACTAAGGCGGCTAAATCAATTTTCGCGTCTGGTTGGTCAAGATTAGGACACACAGTAATATTACCTTGTTCATTAACTTGGTAATAGCCGCCTCCCCAATATGCAATATTATAAGTTTGTTGCATTTTACGCGCGATATTGTTATTCATACTTATCTCCTGAAATGGAGTATGAGCTTCACTTTTTCCCCAACATATCCTATCTAATGAGATAATATTCTGTGCAAACACGAGTTTCGCACCAATAAAAAAACGCTCTATTTTTAAGTTTAATTCAGCATGATATATAAATAGTCAAAACCTTATAAATCAAATACAACTTATTGTAATTTAAGAAAATTTATGTTTTTTAGTAACTTGCAGATTAATCATTGCTTTTAAGCCATTTTTAGAATTTTATATGCCTGTGCGAAACTCGTGGCAAATTTTAAAATTTCAGGAAACAGCAATAACTCTTATTTTATTAAAAAAGGATTCATGACAACTCAGCAATCATTCTGTTATTTAATAGTTGCAAAACAACTTATCAATGAATGATTTTAGTCTGTCTCGAGTACGACCTATAATTTCGACTAGAAGCCATAATATAGAGAAAGGAAATAGAAGCAGATACACAGACATTAAGCTGTGATGATTGGTAATTTGCTATTTGCTGATAATGGAACATTACCCATTCACCTCAAAACATGGTTATAACATTCAGCCTCAGAACGTAACCATTTTACATTGAGAAGTAGTATCAATACCGATACTACCGCATAACGCCTGATGAGAAAAAAGGTTCATCAGTTATCGCGCTGTTTATACCTTTATTATAAGAAAAATGCAAAATCAAATTGAATAAAACATCAACATATTTATCTATATTTAGCAAATCAGATTTTTGCCATCAACAAAAATAAAAAACAGCTAGCAATAGCGCAAAATTAACATTAGAATAGACGTCTGGATGGAAATACATCTAATTAAGTTTCTCCGAATTTTTAAGGTAATAAAACATCTATGACCACACATCTTTTCACTTCTGAATCAGTATCAGAAGGTCATCCTGATAAAATTGCAGATCAAATTTCAGACGCAATTCTTGATGCAATTCTTGAACAGGATCCAAAAGCACGCGTTGCATGTGAAACCTATGTAAAAACAGGTATGGTAATGGTTGGCGGTGAAATTACGACCAGCGCCTGGGTAGATATTGAAGAAATTACGCGGCGCACGATACGCGAAATTGGCTATACCAGCTCAGATATGGGGTTTGATGCCAATTCCTGTGCTGTTATCAGTGCAATTGGCAAACAATCTCCTGATATTAATGAAGGAGTCGATCGTGCAAATCCTTTAGAACAAGGCGCAGGCGATCAAGGGATCATGTTTGGTTACGCTAATAACGAAACCGATGTTCTTATGCCAGCGCCAATTACTTATGCTCACCGCTTAGTCGAACGCCAAGCCGAAGTGCGAAAAAATGGTACTTTGCCCTGGTTACGTCCAGATGCTAAAAGCCAAATCACTTTCCAATATGAAAATAATAAAATAGTGGGCATTGATACTATTGTCTTATCTACTCAGCATGCTGAAGAAATTAACCAAGACACCTTATCAGAAGCGGTAATGGAAGAAATTATTAAGCCAGTATTACCGACAGAATGGTTACAGCAAAATACTAACTATTTTATTAATCCAACAGGTCGTTTTGTTATAGGCGGTCCAATGGGTGATTGTGGTTTAACTGGCCGTAAAATTATTGTCGATACTTACGGTGGCATGGCTCGCCATGGTGGCGGGGCTTTTTCTGGCAAAGATCCGTCTAAAGTCGATCGTTCTGCTGCCTATGCAGCGCGCTACGTAGCAAAGAATATTGTTGCCGCGGGACTTGCTGATCGCTGTGAAATTCAAATTTCTTATGCGATTGGTATCGCTGAACCGACATCCATCATGATCGAAACTTTCGGTACTGAAAAAATAGCCAATGAAACGCTGGTTCATTTAGTGCATGAAATCTTTGACTTACGTCCTTATGGTCTAGTCAAAATGCTCAATTTATTACAGCCTATTTACCGTCAAACTGCCGCGTATGGGCATTTTGGCCGCTCTCAATTCCCATGGGAAAAAACAGATAAAGTTGCTGAACTTCGCGCAGCCGTCGGTTTTAACTAACTAATCGTCGATTTTATCTTGTTAAAACAGCAAAGGGACAGTTAGATAACTTTCCCTTTTGTTATTTTAGAACTATGCAAAAATAGCAATTAGTTATTAAACTTTTTTAACGATTATTTAAAAAATACCATAATAAATTAATTACTTTTGTTCTAAGCTCACGCTTAGCCCATTTAACCATATTAATAGTATGAAATCACATCGAATACCTATCGCTTTACAACAGATTGTCATGCGAGTATTGCGCAACAAACTGGCTACAGCGAGTACCAAATTGGGAAAAACCTTTACAGAACCGTTGATTAATTACCGACAACGAGGAACCATCGCCGGTAGTGCTCACCTGGAGGCGTGGGAAATACGTCTTAACCCCATTTTACTGATTGAAAATGGTGAAATTTTTATCAATCAAGTTATTCCACATGAGTTAGCCCATTTATTGGTATATCACTGTTTTGGCGAAACAGCCCCTCATGGTAAAGAATGGAAATGGATGATGGCAATAATCCTTGATGCTCCACCACAGAGAACGCATCAATTTGCATTAACCTCAATTCATAAGCAGACTTTTCATTACCATTGCAAGTGCGACCTGGCTCATCAATTAACCCTACGCCGGCACAACAAAATCCAACTCGGGAAAGGGGAGTATATTTGCAAAAAATGTGGTCAATATCTTGTTTGGCAAAATCAATAGGAGAGCGAATCACTCTCCTTTGTTGATCAAGCTAAATCAGTCATAATCATCTTAGCAATTTCAAAGTAAATAATTAATCCTGTGCCATCAATAAAAGTTGCAATAAAGGGAGCCGAAACAATCGCAGGATCAATATTCAATCGTTTCAGTACCATTGGAATAATAGAAGAAACAATCGCACTCCACACCGTAATTGCCATCATAGTCAAACGGACAACCAGGGTAACTTGATAGCCTACGTCCAAGATCCAGGCACGAAATATGCCAACACAACCTATCGTTAGTGCCACTAAAAATGATGTAGATATCTCTTTTTTAAGCACAGCACCTAAATTACGTAAACTAACTTCCCCTAATGCCATTGCTCGCACTAAAGTAGAAGTTATCTGAGTACCACTATTACCGCCGGTGCCAATTAATAAAGGAATAAAGAAAGCTAATGAAATGGCAGATTCCAACTGATCAGAAAAAGCTTTCAATACTGTGCCTGTATAAGCTTCAGCCACAAATAACATCAATAACCAAACAACACGTTTACGCCATAATGTTATTGGGCTGGTTGACATATAAGGCACTTCTAAAGGTAGCGTGGCGCCTTGCAGATGTGCATCTTGGGTATTCTCATCCTCAATTAATTCAGCAATATCTTGAGCACGTAATACCCCTTTTAGTTTAGAAAACTCCACAACCGGAATAGAATCAACATCACAATGATTGAGAAGAGCAAAAACTTCTTCTCGCGATTGATCTGGTGAAACAGAAAAAAAATCACATTGCATAATATCTGATACAAGTAATTCATCTGATGAGGTTAATAATGTTTTCATCAATAACAAACCATTCAGATATTTATTTTTATCAATTACATAAAGATAAGTCGGGATTTGATCGCCGGTAATTATATTAGCCAGATTATTTTTAATAGCGGCAACAGAATCATTCATAGAAACTGCAATATAAGATTGGCTCATATATGCACTAACTTTCACTTCATCAAATTTATTATGATGTTGCTCATTGAAATTTTCTGTAGGGCTATTGGCCGGACACACCACATTGGGAGCCGTTTTTTGTAGGGATGTTAACTTCATTTTCGAAACCCTATCACTGTTATAAACTGCAAACAGTTCTCAATATAAGGGCAAAACTAGATGCGAGAATATTAAGCTATCTCAACGTCTCAGTTTTAGCACTATACAACGTATCCTGAAAGTAGCAGGAAGTTACATGGGGTACACCTTGACTCGATATATCCTGTCCTGATCTTGGGCGTCTCTCGACGTCGTCAGATCAGCAACCTATGTTTGTATAGGAGCCTCGCCTAACGAGATACTGCACCGTGCTTAATATTAAAAAATAATAGGGCACCTCGAAAAACTCAAGATTTTCAATTAACCCTTGGCTTTCATTCTAAATAATTAGATTTTTTTTGATTATCACGCTACTGATTCTATCGCACATTGCCCTGGCTAGGGCCATTTGACCCATT
>NZ_NHNG01000157.1:0-5704 GCF_002287155.1 Arsenophonus sp. ENCA | reverse complement strand
TAACAAGCTGAAAATTCAGCGGCTAAATTTTTCAATTCTTCGACTGATAATCCAATGATTGCTTTACATAAACGATTATCTCGTAACAGCCGCTCTTTGTTGATCATTTCAAACCTTTATTCTCTAAGTTAAACCTCTTTTTATTCTCAATAGCGTGACAAAAAATGCAAGTCTCTATTCAGCAACTAGTTTAATGTTAGAAAAATCTGATTCAAGGACCTAAAGTCCTTGAATTTTTATCGTAACAATCAATATTCTTTAAACAAATTAGCCACTAAAACTTTTCCAATCGATAAACAGTAGGTTATAGTTCAATAATTATCTTATTTTAAACTTAACAGCTATTTTTAAATCTATTATGCAGAGACGTGTTTATGTTTTAGGCTTATTACTAATACTGTGCGGGACATTCCTTTTATCAACCGCAGCATATGCTATTTTTGAAAAAGGAGGAATGAATCAATTGCTCTCTGCTGATCAAGCATTCGTGTTTGATTTTGAACAAAAAGACAACAAATTGATAGTGAACTGGCAAATACAGCCTGGCTATTATCTCTATCAAAAACAGATAAAATTCCTTCCCAATTATGCCAAGCTCGGTAAATATCAATTACCAAAAGGAAAATATCATGAAGATGAATTTTTTGGTAAAACAGTTGTTTATTTTAATAATTTAGTTATTAATATTCCTATCATCCGTGCCACAGACCAAGCCAATATTGAAGTGAAATATCAAGGGTGTGCAGCTGCCGGCTACTGTTATCCACCAGAAACAAAAATTATTCCACTTAGCTCCGTCATTGCCACCAAAAAATCTCTAGCCACCAGTAAATTTGTTCAATCAAACGCTAACTCGTTAGCGCAAAAAGCGACTAGCGGAAAAACAGAGCAACCTTTTTCACCTTTATGGGCACTGCTATTCGGTATTGGTGTTGCATTTACTCCTTGCGTCTTACCGATGTACCCTTTAATTTCAGGTATTATATTAGGTAAGCAAAGACCCAAAAGTTTAATAAAAATTTTTTGGTTAGCTTTTAGTTATGTTCAAGGAATGGCTCTCACGTATACCCTGTTGGGGCTAATTGTTGCAGCGGCCGGTTTATCATTTCAAGCCGCACTTCAGCACCCCTATGTTTTGATCATAATTTCCGTTCTGTTTATTCTGCTGGCATTTTCGATGTTTGGTTTTTATAACCTACAGCTACCATCTTCACTGCAAACAAAACTGATTAATTGGAGCGATCACCAAAAAGCAGGATCTTATTTTGGTGTATTTATTATGGGCGCACTGGCCGGACTTATCTGTTCTCCATGTACCACAGCGCCACTCAGTGCTATTTTGCTTTATATTGCCCAAAGCGGAAATCTGTTAATCGGAGGTCTAACACTTTACCTATATGCATTAGGTATGGGGCTGCCACTTATTGGCATAATATTATTTGGCCATCGACTACTTCCTCGTAGCGGCCCTTGGATGCAATATGTTAAAGAAGCATTTGGCTTTGTGATCTTAGCGTTACCCATTTTCTTACTCGAGCGGATTTTTGGCGAGATCTGGAGTCTTAGGTTAAGCAGTTTATTGATAACTGCATTTTGTATATGGGTGTTCATTCTATTACTTAAGAAACATAACGGCTGGGCGCGGATTGGACAGATCTTATTTTTACTATTAGCTATCATAGCAGCCCAGCCGCTACAAAATGGAATTTGGCAAATACCAGCCATATCAAAACCACAAGGCCATATGGATTTAAAATTTAAACAGGTAAAAAATTGGCAAGAAATCAAACAAGCAATAAACAATAATACTAGCAAAATAGTTATGCTTGATTTTTATGCTGATTGGTGTGTCGCCTGTAGGGAGTTTGAAAAATATACCTTTAGTGATCCCAAGGTCAAAAGTAAACTGGATAATATGTTATTACTGCAAGCCAATGTGACAGAAAATAATGCTGAACAAAAATCTCTTTTACAATATCTCGATGTCTATGGATTACCCACCATTATTTTCTATGATGATAAAGGTATCGAATTACCTAATTCACGGGTTTATGGTTTTATGAATAGCAAAATGTTCTATCAGCATTTAGTACAAATTACGCAACGGCAAGGGAAATAAATATGCAACGTGAGCAAGTACTGAACTCTGTACTACAACTGTTAGAACAACATGGCCTTAGCTGTAATATTGAAATATTACTTAATAAACTTAAAGTAAAATTCAATAAATCGCGTCAATTTTGGCCAAATAATGAAGCGTTGCTTTATGATTGTTTACGTCACCATAGTCAACAAATTAAGACCTGGCACCGACAGATACAACTCAATGACCAACTTTCGCCGGAAGAAAAACTATTAGCCCGTTATAACCAGTTAGCACAAAAAGTCAGCGATAATCGCTTTCCAGGCTGCCTATTTATTGCTGCATGCAGTATTTTTCCAGATCCAGAGCATCCAATTCATCAACTGAGTGAACAGCAAAAAAAATTGTCATTTAATTTTAGTCTCGAGCTGCTTAGGCAACTAGATATAGACGACAGCGAACAAGTTGCTAAGCAAATGGAATTAATTTTAGAAGGTTGTCTAAGCAAATTAGTGGTTAAGAGAAATATTGAAGATGTTTTGATCGCCAAACTACTAGCAGAAGATATCTTAACTATTGCTAAATGTAGAAAGAATGATGCATTAAATTAAAAAAATAATTTACAAAAAAGATAGTCATTATCTCGTGGTTCAAAAAAACAGCAAATAAGCATGATTTCGCGTTTTTTACCGGAAATACATTGACGAGTTGTGTGGAATAGGGTTTAATGCGCGGCGTTGCCCGGATAGCTCAGTCGGTAGAGCAGAGGATTGAAAATCCTCGTGTCGGTGGTTCGATTCCGCCTCTGGGCACCATGATTTCAAGGGGTTACGGGAGTAGCCCCTTCCCCTTCAGAATATTTAAGAATATCTCATCTGGTAAATTGCATAATCATTCAATACAACATACACGCATCACCTCAACAAAAGTATCAAAAACACCGGTAGTTTGTTATCACAGAGAGCCATTAGGCAGATTGTGTCCAAGCGGGAAAGTATGGATAGCGTGATGAGGGAATGGATAGCTTGCACATTCAAGCCAGCCAAATAATGTCTTAATGTTTATCGATACGCTGACTTGCGGCATAAGTACAAACTCCGCTAGCTCGTTGAAGAAGCTGAGATTTTGATGGCATATCGCAACCTTCCCAAGGTATACTTTGCCGATGAAAAAAACTTCACTATCCCAACACGACGCTCTGTTCAAGAAGTTCCTAGGCGATATCGCTGTAGCTCGGGACTTTCTGGAAGTGCATTTGCCACCTCATCTTCGGGAGCGCTGCGATTTCAGCACTCTTGCAATGGAATCAGGTAGCTTTATCGAAGATGACTTGCGCACCCAATGTTTAGATATGCTGTATTCGATGAAGACCATAACGGGCCATGAAGGTTATGTCTATTGCGTTGTCGAACACCAGAGCAGGCCAGAAAAGCTAATGGCATTTAGGCTCCTACGATACAGTGTGGCAGCCATGCAGCGACATCTTGAGCAAGATAACAACACTTTGCCGGTAGTCATCCCGATCTTGTTCTATCAAGGCGCTACGTCACCTTATCCTTATAGCACGAACTTCCTGGACTGTTTTGCTGATCCAGAATTGGCAGCTACAGTGTATCAGCAAGCCTTTCCGCTGGTTGATATCACCACGATACCGGATGAGGAGATCCTGACTCACCGCCGGGTAGCACTCTTACAACTGGTACAAAAGCACATCCGAACGCGCGATATGTTGGAACTTGCCGTAGAGTTAGCTACTCTAATAGAAAAATGGCAGTATTCCAAAGAACAATGCAGGAGTTTATTATATTATATAGCTCAAGCAGGGAATACAATTGACGGCGAGGGATTCATACGTATCCTTGTAGAAAAAGCACCGACTTATCGGGAGGATTTTATGACTATTGCAGAACAATTGAAAGAAAAAGGTAAGCAAGAAGGCTATCAGTTAGGCCAGCAAGATGGCGAACAAAAAGGCTACCAGCTAGGCCGACAGGATGGGGTTAATGAGGGATTGCAGCAGGGCTTAGAAAAAGGCCGTCAAGAAACGACACGCCAACTAGCAAGGCAATTATTTGCTAATGGTGTTGATCGGCAAATTATAAAAACATCTACTGGCCTAACCGATGATGAACTAGATAAATTATGAGGTAAGAAGCTATCTTACCTCTAACTTAGATGAAAAAATACTTTAATAAACAATGAATTATGTATATTAATTAGCTACTTTCCTCTTTCAATAGCCCCCTCACTTTTAAGTGAAACGTTCTAATTAACCAACTAATTATCAAGATAACCTTTCGTTTTATCTAACTACCTACACTTAGTGCTTTTTCTTCCATTCTAAATAGAACTCGTGCAGCATCACCCAATCTTCTGGTCGAATTGGGATGATTTCATTTTGGCTATCGTTCTTGCTCGACTTGTAACTTCTGATTGATCTAACCCACTATGTGTGAGAGCCGGCTCGATTTGGCCGGCAGCGGGAGCGATATCGCCTGTCATTAGCCATAACGTATATTTTTTAAAAAGAGGATGATTGGTTATTTTGACCATAATATTTTCAGTTACTTGTATCCTTCCTGCCTCATAGTTGTTTAGTGAAGAATACGGTATGTTAAGCATGGTTGACAAATCTCTTCTACTAATCCCCTCTGCTTCTCTTATTTTTCTAATTTTTTCTCCAAGACTTGACATGTTGTTCATATCCGAATAACCTTATCTGATGTTGTTCATATCAGAACAACTTAAATCCATGCAAATGCCGCATAAATCAAACAAAAACGGCTAAATCGCGGCAAATGTACCCAGTTTTAAGCATAACAGATTCAAGCTCTATTTTGATGTTTTAAAGGGTCAGGAACGGTCTACAGCGGTCTAGAAGGGTCTGGAAGAGATGAGGCACAGATGATTAAGAGTGACCACACAGGGCAATATCCCGTTGACGCAGTGACGATAGAAAAGTTTTCCGAGTTGATCGGTAAGACAGATGAAGCCGTCAGATTGATGATTAAACGAGAAAAATTGCCTGTGGTGGATTTTAAAGACCCGAACAAACCTAATTCACGAGTAAGTGAAACGTGGATATACCTCCCTGAATTCAACCGCATAGTCCAAGAAGCCTACTTTAACCGTCCCGCAGAGGAACGTGATGCTTGGCTTAAATGGCTTGGTTTGTAATCACCAAGCAAGAAGTATGAAAAAAAGTCCATAGCCAGCGTTTGCTGAGGAACTGCTCTTTAACAATTTGGTATCAGCAAAAAAAGTCTGTGAAACGGATGGCAGGGAAGTTGCGCCTGTAATTTGCTGATAGCTTCGTAGGTTGTTTATGCGAAGCGGAGTTGAGCCTACTTACGGTCGGGTAGCAAGAGCGTATTTCTGCGCTCCCGCCCCCTAAGAGGCTGTCGCAAAAGCTCATGTTATCGATTAAAATTTGCTTTATTCGTTTTAAACGCAGATCTTTTATGACCGTATTTACTCGCAAACTGGAATCGCCTTCTCACACCAAACGTAAGTTTGTCAAAGCGCAAAATCTACCTATCTTGGAGGGTTCTGTTTCCCTTTGCGATTATCTCAAGCAAATTGGTGAACGTAGGGCATTTATTGTCACAGAGATTTTGGATG
>NZ_NHNG01000250.1:0-1080 GCF_002287155.1 Arsenophonus sp. ENCA | reverse complement strand
CATAAACGATTATCTCGTAACAGCCGCTCTTTGTTGATCATTTCAAACCTTTATTCTCTAAGTTAAACCTCTTTTTATTCTCAATAGCGTGACAAAAAATGCAAGTCTCTATTCAGCAACTAGTTTACTGCCCAAAGTGGATTATGATTTGATGCTCGAAGAACAACGCGTCAGGGATGACTTTCGCAATCGGCGATATCAGCTTGATAAGGAAGTTTCAGATAAGACTTCCCAACTTTATGCAGAACAGACGCAGTTTTTAGCGCAAGAAGAACAAAAACAAATTGAGATAGTGAGAGCTGCTGCATTAAGTAAGGCGAAGGTTGCGCAAGATGGTAGTCAAGGTTTAGCCAAAGGCTGGCAGGATTTTGGTGCGGAAACAGAAAACGTGTTTGATAATATGCGAAACATGACTAAAAACGCTTTCGATGGCATGTCGAATACCCTAACTGACTTTGTGACGACGGGTAAATTTAACTTTTCTGATTTTGCACAATCGGTAGTCAACGATATAACGCGCATGATTGTTAAAATGATGATATTTAAAGCCTTGGAATCCAGTTTAGGCGGAACGAAGCTGGGTAATTTACTTGACATAAAAGCCAACGCACTTGGCGGTGTTTATCGTTCGTCGGGGTTAAGCGCCTATAGTAATAGTGTTGTGGATTCGCCTACGTTATTCCCATTTGCGAAAGGAATAGGGTTAATGGGTGAAGCAGGGCCAGAGGCAATTATGCCGTTAAAGAGAGGTGCAGATGGCTCTCTTGGTGTAAGAGCATTAGATTCATCTACAAATTTTGCTAATCCTGAAATTCATATTCATCAAACAATTAACGTCTCTGGAAATGGGGATAAAGCGCTTAATGATGCTATGCAGCAAGCCGCATTAGCAGGCGCAAAGCAGGGTGCTAGTGATGCAATTGCCTTTATCCAGCGGGATTTTTCGACTAATGTAGGACTTACGCAAATTTCACATAAAATAGAATAAAAATTCTGTAGAGTGTTACAAATGAAACCAAGCCGCTTAAATTACTGCCAGTATCTAATGATAAGCCAAATCAATTATACCTTGACGAATTT
>NZ_NHNG01000101.1:0-1087 GCF_002287155.1 Arsenophonus sp. ENCA | reverse complement strand
GCGGTAAAGCCTGGCCCTTTCTGGATGGTGAAGGCAATATTTATGGGATGTTCGTGATTGAAGAAATCAGCCAAAGCAAAAGTCTTTTTTTTGCCGATGGCGCACCCCGTAAGATTGAATTTACCCTTAAATTAAAACGGGTCGATGATTCGCTCTCGGCGATGTTTGGTGATTTAAGTGAACAGATTAAGGGACTTTTCTAATGCACTTTTTAAACACGGAAAATATCCCTGCGTTTGCGCTAACAGCAGGCAGTAAAAATATTAATCCGCTGATTGAAGGCCGATTGATGTCACTGACGCTGACCGATAATCGGGGATTTGAAGCCGACCAGCTAGACATTGAGCTGGATGATAGTGACGGCAAACTGGCCTTACCGCGACGCGGGGAAACGCTGACCCTGGCACTGGGCTGGAAAAACGAAAGACTCATCCCGAAGGGGAAATTTATTGTTGATGAAATCGAATACAGTGGCGCGCCTGACCGTCTGACATTACGTGCGCGAAGCGCTGATTTTCGCGCGACCCTCAACACGCGACGTGAAGCCTCTTATCACAATAAAACGCTGGAAGAAATTGTGACCACCCTTGCTGGTCGCAATCAGTTAACCCCCTGCATTGATGCGGCGCTTAAGCCTATCCGAATTGCCCATATCGACCAGACAAATGAATCGGACGGCGCGTTTTTAATCCGACTAGGACAGCAGGAAGGCGCGCTGGCGACGGTGAAAAATGACCAGCTGTTATTTATCGCGCTGGGGAAAAGCCAAACCGCCTCGGGTAAAGAAATACCGACCATAACCTTAAGTCGAAAAGACGGGGATAATTATTCGTTTTCACTGGCAGACCGCAGTGCCTATACGGAGGTGATTGCCAGTTGGCTAGATACCCAGCAGCCTGAAAAAACCCACACCGTTAAAATCACACGCAAAAAGCCTTCTGCGTCAACAAAAAACAAACAGGGCGATTATTTTATCGGTGAGGACGGCAATGTACTGGTGCTCTCACACACCTACGCCAGTCGTGCCAATGCGGCTCGCGCGGCAAAAGCCACCTGGGCAAAAATTCAACGCGGTATCGCCCGCTTT
>NZ_NHNG01000002.1:0-5787 GCF_002287155.1 Arsenophonus sp. ENCA | reverse complement strand
CACTGCTTACTTGCAAGAATATTTTATAGATATCTTTAATGCATGGATAACCGGACAAAATATGAACATCCTGATTTTTTCTTGTTTTTAAATTTATACTTCTTTTTTAGAGACTGCGAAACTCGTGAAGGTATTTATTGGTTCTTACACTAATTCGCGTATTGAAGATTTGCGTTCTGCTGCCGCTATCGCGAAAGGCAAAAAAGTAGCCCCTAATGTACAAGCAATTGTTGTTCCTGGTTCCGAGCCAGTAAAAGCACAAGCTGAGCACGAAGGTTTAGACAAAATATTTATCGATGCGGGTTTTGAATGGCGTTTACCGGGTTGCTCTATGTGCTTAGCAATGAATAACGATCGCCTTGCTACTGGCGAACGTTGTGCCTCCACCAGCAACCGTAATTTTGAAGGACGCCAAGGCCGCGGCGGTCGAACTCATTTAGTTAGCCCAGCAATGGCAGCCGCAGCGGCTATTTACGGCCATTTTGTCGATGTACGTAAGATCGATAATAATCAAATAAAACAGGAATTGGCAAAATGAAAAAATTTATCCAACACACAGGCTTAGTGGCTGCTTTAGATGTTGCCAATATTGATACTGATGTGATTATTCCAAAACAATTTTTACAAAAGGTCACTCGAATCGGTTTTGGTCAACACATTTTCCACGATTGGCGTTTCCTGGACGATCACGGGCAACAACCTAATCCGGATTTTGTCCTTAATAAACCACGTTACCAAGGGGCCACTATTTTATTAGTCCGTGAAAATTTCGGTTGTGGATCATCGCGCGAAAATGCGCCGTGGGCATTAACAGATTATGGCTTTTGCGCCATTATTGCGCCAAGTTTTGCCGATATTTTCTATAACAATGCCTTTAACAACCAATTATTACCAATTAAATTAAATGAAGAAGAAATTAACCAGTTATTTAACTATGTTGAACAAGATGAGAGTTGTTAATTCACCATTGATTTGACGACCCAAACAGTCATTACTGGGGATAAAACTTATTTTTTTAGCATTGATAATTTTCATCGTTATTGCTTGATGAATGGGTTAGATAATATTGGATTGACTTTACAATATGAAAAGTTCATTACCCGTTACGAAGAGCAGCAACCACTATTTTTGCGATAACAGTTCAAATAACAGGCATTGCCTCACTATGTAGGCAAAGCCTGATTATTTTTTTATTTAAATTAATTAAAATGTTAACAGGTGATGACATTCTATTTAATTAGATGCCTAAATCTTATATTGCGTTTTATTTACTGAAAAATAATTTAATTTATCTATTAATAATGAAAAATTATCCACATGTAGGGCTATATTTATTAATTTATTCACCTTTTCTGTGGATATCCATGTGAAAAAAGCTAGAGTAAACAGGGTATAATTTCATAAGTTTTTCAATCGATAGATTTCTAAATAAAAAATTAATAGTTTTTTTTCATAGAGATAAATCGATTTAATCGATTAAACATGGCTCAAAGCAGAACAGATAGCTGACCATCAAAACAGGATGAACAAAGATCCAGCAATATCCATTTTATCCACAGGATACGCTGTTTTGTTAAACAAGCTAACAGCTCTTTTTAACATAAACCATCCTGTCAAGACTGTAAATTAAACCAGTAAAAGCTTTTTATTAGAGTTATCCAGTAAAATTGTGGATAACTATAGCTGAGATCCTGTTTATTACCGATTCGATTAAATTCATAACAGAAAAAAAATATATCGACCATGGATAAAATGATTTGATTATCAATGGATTGTTCTTAATTGCTCGATCTATGTTAAAATTTTCACTGTGTGCACAAATTTGATTGACTATTTTTTATACAGGCATGATTTATGCAATTTTCTCCCCTGCCTCCTGATGATGAACAAAGTTTACTGAGCAAAGCCAAAAACCTAGCGGGTTATACCATGGCTGAACTGGCTTATCAGGCGGGTATCGCAGTCCCCCACGACCTTAGATTTGCTAAAGGTTGGGTAGGTCAGTTATTAGAATATTGTTTAGGCGCAAATGCTGGTAGCAAAGCAGAACAAGATTTTGCCCATCTTGGTATTGAGCTTAAAACCATCCCTATTAACCGCTATGGTGAGCCATTAGAAACAACCTTCGTTTGTGTGGCAGCTTTAACCGGTAATAGTGGAGTAACCTGGCTTTCAAGTCATGTACGTAATAAGCTATCACGGGTTTTATGGATACCGATTGAAGGTGAGCGCCAAATCCCATTAGCAAAGCGAAGAGTCGCTTCACCACTATTGTGGAGTCCCAATCCGATTGAAGAGCTGCTGCTTAAAAGAGATTGGGAAGAGTTAATGGATATGATCGTATTAGGTCAGGTTGAAAATATTACCGCACGCCATGGCCAGGTACTACAAATCCGCCCTAAAGCTGCAAATAATAAGGCTTTGACAGAAGGGATAGGTAGACACGGCCAACCAATAATGACACTACCGCGTGGATTTTATCTGAAGAAAAATTTTACTGCTCCAATACTGGCTCGCCATTTTGATTTACCAACTCATAAATAACAACTTAACCCTGCTATCTGCAGAGTGTGGTCTTTATAATGACAATTTACGCCAATACAGTTCAATTCGTTGACGAGATTCTTCATAAGAAGCACGACGAATATTCGGTATTTCTTGCCAACGTTCATTGAGCGGTACATGATAACCTTCATTTTTAGCAGTTTGAGTAAATTCAGCCAGTGCCTCCGCTGAATCCAGTACCGTTATTTTGGCATATTTTTCGATCGCTTTAGGCAAAAATAGTGTCACCGGAAAATTGTCTGCCAATTCCGATGATTCATTATTCACATCTGTACCATGATGAATAAGTTTATGCTGTTCGTCGCGATCCAAAGCACGATGAATATCATCGGCTAATTTCAGCAAACGATGGTTTGCGGTACCTAATTTGGTATCATTACGTTCACTCGGTATCATAGTATCAAGTGTGCCATAATCACTAATATGAGGAGCGACTAATAATAAATCATAATCAGGAACAAATGGTTCGTGTATTTTCGGTTCACTCAACACATAAATCGGTTTTCCGGCTATTTCTATTCGATAGTGGTTATTACTATTAGATTGATAAATAGCGTCAAATTGATATTCCTGTCCAGTTGGTGAGCGAGCTATCAAAATCATACCATCACCACGTGAGCGAGATAATTCAAGACAATCTAATTCGATCAGTTCGTTGATCCTATCGCGGGTTATCGTCAAAGGCACACTAATCGCTTCACCATTTTGTATATTTTTACTGATCAAGGCATTATATTTTTGCACCTGCTCTGACTGTCCAACAAGCTTCCTAAAATTTTGATCAACACAAATAAATCCGGCTTGTGGACCCCAATCAGCGGTTTTGCCTTTAATATTAAGCGGCTTAGTGGGATAACCGGCTTCAATTAAAGAGGTCGCAAATGGACTAATGGGTCGAATACCGTAAATTAGATTTTTTTGAATCGCATAGTTAGAAAGGGTTTTTAAATGCGTTGCTGGAATACCACTTTTTGGTTGGTTTTTCTGACAACAAGAGGAAGGAGCAGGTTTTTCCGCCATTTGTCTATGATAGGCAGCATTTAAGATTAAATTATTAGATATACGATGCATTTATACTTTATTCCTGCCATTTAAAGAGCCATATTTTACCTATTTTGTTGCATGAAAAACAGTCAGATAACTTACTTTAATAAGTAAAAAAATAAATTCGAATTGATTGCATGTCTTAACTAATATTCATTCAATTTGATAGATAATTAGTTGACTTAAGCACAAATAAAAATGTGCCATAAATGGCACATTTTGGTTGCAAAATTATATAGATTAGTTAACGCTTTTTGCTAGCCTGAATATAAAGCATATCCAGTGCGACGGTAGCCGCCGCTAAGGCAGTAATTTGTGACTGATCATAAGCCGGAGCAACTTCCACAATATCCATGCCAACAATATTCAATGGTTGTAAAGCTCGCAACAACTTTAAGGCACGATCACTGGTTAACCCTCCGACAACCGGCGTTCCTGTACCGGGCGCAAAGGCGGGATCCAGACAATCAATGTCAAAGGTCAAATAAACCGGTAATTCACCCACTGTCGACCTTATCTGAGTAATAATATCTTCCAGCGGTGCGTCATTCACATAAGCTGCATCCAACACTGTAAAGCCATTGCGCTTATCATATTCGGTCCGAATACCAATCTGAATTGAGTGTGTGGCATCAATTAATCCTTCATTTGGCGCATGGTAAAACATGGTACCATGATCAAATTGACTGCCATTGCTATAAGTATCGGTATGAGCGTCAAAATGAACCAACGCCATGGGGCCAAAATGCTTTGCGTGTGCACCCAGTAAAGGTAACGTGACAAAATGATCACCACCAAAGGTTAAACATCTTTTGCCGGATGCCAATAACTTTTCGATATGTGCCTGCAACTTATCGCTCATATCCTGTGCATCACCAAAAGCAAATACCAGATCTCCGCAATCAACTACTTTTAACTGATCGTTGAGATCAAACTGCCATGGCCAACGTTTACCCTCCCATGCCAGGTTTGCTGATACCTGTCGAATAGCAGCCGGCCCATGACGGCTGCCCGCACGGCCTGATGTCGCCATATCAAAAGGAACACCGGTGATCACCCATTGTGCATCACTATCATAAGGTGAAAAATGGAGTGGAAAACGCATGAAACCAAAGGCATTAGAAACCAAAGAGTTATCTTCTTGATTATTTAATGTATTATTGATCATATAATTTATCTCAAACTGTTTATTAGTGAATGACTTTCACTATTAAGGCTACTGCGCTTCTGCCTGGCATCCTCCCTGCCTTAAAGGACGAGATTTACGATGCACCGGTTAAGATTTATTCCCTTATCGCTCAATAACCTTGGCTAACTTATATTGACTCACCTTCTAAATAGGTATAACCATATAATCCTGTTTCAAATTCAGCCAGAAACTGCTCCTTTAAACTTTTCGTCAAATCTTTACTATTAACTTGATCACGAAAAAGCGTCAATAACATGTTAGGATCAAGCTTGACGTAATGAAGCATATCCGCCACCGAATCTCCCTCTTCACTTTGTAAATACCTGACTTCACCTGAATTATCAATATAGACGTCAATCGCTGCTGTATCGCCAAACAAATTATGCATATTGCCTAATATTTCTTGATAAGCACCGACCATAAAAAAGCCTATCATTGGCGGTTCTTCTGGATCATAATTAGGCATCGGTATAGTAGCAGCGATACCATCACCATCGATATAGTGATCAATAATACCATCCGAATCACAGGTAATATCTAATAAAACCGCCCGCCGTTCTAATGGCGCATTTAATCCTTGAATCGGTAATACTGGAAAAAGTTGGTCAATACCCCAGGCATCCGGCATAGATTGAAATAACGAAAAGTTAACATATAACTTATCAGCCATTCGCTCTTGTAACTCATCGATAATAGGACGATGAGCCCGATTACTAGGATCTAAATCCTGCTGAATGCGACGACAAATATTAAGATAAAGCTCTTCAGCCCAAGCACGCTCTGTCAAATTTAACATGCCATGGGCATATTCGGTATGCACATCATATAACGAAAGTTGACTATCATGCAGCCATTCACGTAATAAACTAGTTGCTGAATAGAGACTTGCATTTTTTGTCACGCTATTGAGAATAAAAAGAGGTTTAACTTAGAGAATAAAGGTTTGAAATGATCAACAAAGAGCGGCTGTTACGAGATAATCGTTTATG
>NZ_NHNG01000170.1:0-1089 GCF_002287155.1 Arsenophonus sp. ENCA | reverse complement strand
GCTTTCTTCCAAGAACATCTCTAAGGCTTTTTTCACTAAGGCGATGGATTCTTCATGATTTTTTTTAGATATTTGCGCTACTTCACTAAAAGTACGTTCTTGCGCAGAATCCATCTGTGATTGCCCAGATTTTTCTGCTTGCGCTGTTGCATGCTGTTGCCCTGCCATCTGACCCACCGATGCCGAATTTTGCTGTACTGCATTTGAAGCTACGAAGATTTTTTGTGCTTCGCGTCCAGCCACCTGTGCAAACTGGGCTTTATTCTGCAATTCGTGAGATTTAGCCATCAAGCTTTCTACCGCTTCATTATTTATATCTGGATCACGAGAGGCATTTAACGCCGCATTTCGATGTTCTGTTGCAGCTGCGCTGTGTTTAACCGATTGAGTTTCATGAAGTTTCAGTGACGAAATTTGATTCTTTAAGCTCTTAATCGAATCAAAAGTTGCAGTACCCGCCATAGCAAGAGAAACCATTGCCGTTGTTATAGCTTGTTTTTGCCCTTCCTGAGCCGCCATAACCGTATTACTAGCACTTGATTTAATTGAGTCGTATGCGATCTTAGTCTCCATATTGGCTAATTGACGACAGGTCTCTGACTGACTCAAAGCTGCCTTAACCATTGCCAGAAGTAAGCTATCCTGGTTACCTGTATAGCCATTCGCTAACTTTGTAATCTCAAAACGATTTATAGTATCAGCAATACTCGCAAGATCTTCATCTGATAGAGAAAAGTTAAATAATTTTTCTTTCTTTTCAATACTGGTAAGTAAATCCTCAAAAGCATTTTTCACATCACTAGCTTGAACCTTTCCGTAACTCTTAACATCTGGTCGTCGTATTGCAGATTTTTCCGCTTCATCCTGGGGGCTATTATTTATTATATTGTGTATATCAATTGCTGATAGCGAAAATCCAGCTAAAGAAGTTTTTTCCTTATTTGAAATAGTATCGGTATCATCAATATTCCGATCCGTTTGATACAAAATAGCTCTATTATCAGAAGTACTTATTGCTGTCATATTTTCCTCTTTAATTTAAGCACGCATAGACTTAGTAATATATTTACCAGTATTATTCTGAGCAGT
>NZ_NHNG01000397.1:0-550 GCF_002287155.1 Arsenophonus sp. ENCA | reverse complement strand
AATCTTTTTAAAACTTAACCCCCACCGCTCGACGCAGCCAAGTGACCGAGCAACGCGAGCGAACGGGCGAGGAAGCGAAATATCACTAGTAGTTACATAGAGTACGGTCACTCGAAAATAACAGAAATAAGGCTGCATGCCATCGACATACTCCAACGGCGATAAAAACAGGAACTCATGAGCATGGAAGAAAGTGCCCATGTAGCCATTTTCACTACAAAAAAGCGGTAAAAAATGGAACTGCCAAACGGTGGGCGATTTCCTGAAATTAGCGGGTAGATTGCACATCAACGAAAAAGGCACTCTTTCAGCGTGAACTTTCTCTATCAACGTTTTCAATTCGGCAGAGAAAATCATTAAACTAGTTGCTGAATAGAGACTTGCATTTTTTGTCACGCTATTGAGAATAAAAAGAGGTTTAACTTAGAGAATAAAGGTTTGAAATGATCAACAAAGAGCGGCTGTTACGAGATAATCGTTTATGTAAAGCAATCATTGGATTATCAGTCGAAGAATTGAAAAATTTAGCCGCTGAATTTTCAGCTTGTTA
>NZ_NHNG01000755.1:0-1097 GCF_002287155.1 Arsenophonus sp. ENCA | reverse complement strand
GGTTAAAAGACAAGCTAAAAAGCGGTCAGCTACATAAAAAATTGAAAGCGGAACTGAGCGAGTAAATTAAAGGGGGTGGATCAGTTTTACTTTAGCAAAGTGGATCAGAATTCAATTGGCATTGACACTGTATCTGGCCGAGCCGGTATTCCTTGCGTAGCGTTTCAATCGATGTGCCTTGCTGCCAGCGGTGGAAAATTTCATCGTCGCGTAACGCCGTAAGCAGACTGTCGCCTTTAGGCAAATAATAGTTACGCCCACCCGCATACGCGGCCAGGGCCGCCGCCATTTTACGCGCCAGGCAGCGAGATTGGGGTACGGTAAAGCCCTGGCGTTGCAGCTCATTATCCATCACATCCACCAACGCGGCGAGTAATTGTGGCCACTGAGGTTGTAAGGTTTCCTCATCCACGCAGTCTATTCGGTCAATTAACGCATGCAGGTGGGTATCATCGGCGAGTAAATCTGCTTGTTGTGTCTTCATCGTCTACCTCATCAGGTAAGTTGAGTAATAATGTTATTATACAATATATTATCCCATAACCCTAAAGCGAGACGCCCCTTCTGCCCACGGTGACGATAACCCGTTATCGACGTTATGACGATACACGGGGCTCGGCCTCATAACGCTGACAAACGCGCGGATAACTTTCAGTCGGCGTACCCGGGGGGAGTGTCGCCAGCATGCAGCGCCGATGCCAGCGCTTGAGACTTTAAACTAGTTGCTGAATAGAGACTTGCATTTTTTGTCACGCTATTGAGAATAAAAAGAGGTTTAACTTAGAGAATAAAGGTTTGAAATGATCAACAAAGAGCGGCTGTTACGAGATAATCGTTTATGTAAAGCAATCATTGGATTATCAGTCGAAGAATTGAAAAATTTAGCCGCTGAATTTTCAGCTTGTTATTTGATTTATCGGAAAAAGAATCGAAAAGATCACGAGCGGCAGATGGGTGCAGGGCAGAAAGGATTTATCCCAACCCCACTAGATAAACTGCTTTTTATTTTATTGTATTTAAAATGTTATCCGACCTATGATTTGCAAGGACTTCTTTTTGGTTTAGATAGAACCCGGGTATGTCGCTGGGTAAAAATA
>NZ_NHNG01000275.1:0-1098 GCF_002287155.1 Arsenophonus sp. ENCA | reverse complement strand
ATAGTAACAAACAAAGAGAATCCCACCCGTGAATACGTCAAATCTATCATGGATGCCCGTTGGTCTGTTGAAGTTTATCATCGAGAAGTTAAACAAAATTGTGGTATTGAACGCTGTCAGGCTCGCACGAGCCGAGCGCAAAGAAATCATATTTTTCTCGCTATTTCTGCGTGGTTTGAACAACATAAACGTCGTATATCTGAAAAAATAACCCTTTATCAACAAAATTGGGACGTAATCAAAAATGCTATTGCTGAGCACATCCGTGTTTTATTAGCGTACCCAAATTAGTTTTGTGCGAAACTCGTGTTATATTTTTTTCTCTCAACCCATACTGCAACATCGAATTTTAATTTAGCGACATCAATACCCACTGAGGTTTTGATCATGGTAAATTCTCTCATGAAAAACAGATAATTGAATATATCGTCCTAACCTTCCTTATAAATACGTGCTCGTAGCACAAGATACCGTTCGGTTTTGAAGACGATGATGAATATGTCACCAGGGTTTAATCTGAGGTACAAGCTCTAAGCTTAAGGCAGCGTACAAACTCACCGGTAACATCCCAATGATCAGTTGGGGATCATTAACCTTTGACAGTCAATGATCAAGATATAAGGCGGCGTATCGGGATAATCGAATCCCAGAAAGGTCAGATAGCCCTGGGCTTCCAGCGAGACAATAAACGCATGATCGACCGGCACATCCACCACCTGACCGGGATAAAACATCACATCCTGGGTACGGCCATCGGCCAAACGCAGGGCTGCCCCATTCGGGGACTCACCGTTATAGCGAAACTTCGCCATAAGCCACCTCGTTATTTTCTGTCTTCATGATGTCTTCCCGGGTAGGCGGTAAGGCCTCGTGCGGCCAGTCCTGTACAAACGTAAGCGTCATTGGAACCACACAGAGATAGGTAGCGTGGTTTAAGGTAAGGTAATTTTCCAGGGCAGCAGTACGTTCCAGTCTATATCTTCATCAGGGGATTTTAGCGACGTCAGCAATGCCAGAAGATAATCGTACGGGTTAAGACCATTGATACGTGCACTTTCCACCAGGCTGTACAATAGCGCACTTGCATGAGCACCCGCT
>NZ_NHNG01000332.1:0-18117 GCF_002287155.1 Arsenophonus sp. ENCA | reverse complement strand
AGGTAACCATCTGGGCAGATACCGGTTTTCAAGGTATAGATAAACAGCATCCTAATACACAAATCCCAAAAAAAGGAACTCGAAAAAGACCTTTATCGCCTGAACAAAAACAAGAAAATAAAATAATCTCGGGCATCCGTATTACAGTTGAACACGCCATCGCGGGTATCAAGCGCCTCGGTTGCATGACCCAAATTTTACGGAATCGTAGACCCTTTATTGATGATACCTTCTTACTCCTTAGCGCAGGTCTTTGGAATTTCCATCTCAGAACAGCGTAAAATTTACTTCAATCACCGAAACACCCTTATTTCACTATTAAGCAACACGCTTATAGAACAGACGGAATCTTTATTATAATTTCCCTGACTTATTCGGTTTTTAGCCACAAAAAAGCGGCTTGATTCAATATAGTTTCCTTTAGGGAGATTGAGATGCTTGAAAAAACGGGCAAATCTGCCTGTGATCATATTAGGAAATTGCATTTCAATAAATCTAACGCTACAGATGATGGTGTTACTTCTCACGCCAAATAGATAGTTAGCTTTGTCATTATCATATTCATCAAACTCCATGCCATTAATACAATTAACTGCCCAGTTAAGGCGATCTTTAAATGTTTCTTTTCTTAACGTAAATAATTCTTTTGATTTTTTTTCAGTCAAAAGGTTGTAGTTCACATCGAATATTTCTAACATTTTTTCTCCATTATTTCATTTACTCGCAGATCCTATATTTAAAATTACTAAAATATTTCTATCTAGCGATACTATTTTTCGATTTCCACTATGGGTAATAATGCCTATTATATTTTGCCTTCTCTATAATTTTTTGTACACTAGTGGTGTTAAGTTTATATATGCGTTTTTCGATGTAACCAACTGACTTATAAGGAATATTTTAGATGAAGTGCAAATCTGAGGTGTAAATTAATCGGACAGTTTTTAATTAAAAGTTAAAAATTTTTATAGATAAAGTTAGCTATATTAAAAAGACATAAAAAGCGTTTTATTGATAGCGCTGGTTTAAGAAAAGTAATCTATATATTTATAGTATAAAAAAATTAAACTATCTATTAAGATAACTGGATTATCCGCTAAATATATAATTTATTAACATAATGATTAGACATTTTTTTATTTAATTATTCTAATGATAGTATTTGCAATATTTATACTAAATTTTACCTTTATCAAAGAAAGTTAATAATTTAAGCATTCGGTAAAAGTTTTATCGTATAATGTAGTAAGCCGAATCAATTCAGCCAGTTATAGCCATAAGCAAAATGCATGAAATTATGGTTTTTATACTTATGGCAATATATTAAATCAGAGGTCACCATGAACAAAAAAGGAATAAAAAAAGTTGGCGTTTTAACCAGTGGTGGTGATGCGCCAGGAATGAATGCCGCTATTCGTAGTGTTGTGCGCATGGGACTTTCTGAAGATTTAGATGTTTATGGTATCTATGACGGCTATATGGGACTTTATGAAAATCGAATAAAAAAACTCAACCGTTTTAGTGTTTCTGATATTATTAATCGCGGCGGTACTTTCTTAGGCTCTGCCCGTTTTCCTGAATTTCGTGATAGTGAGAAGGTAAGAATTCAAGCTATTGAGAATATGAAAAAACATAATATTGATGCCTTGGTTGTCATTGGTGGAGATGGCTCTTATCGTGGCGCAAAGAAGATCACTGAAGCGGGCTTCCCTTGTATAGGTGTACCCGGAACTATTGATAATGATGTTGCCGGTACTGATTATACGATTGGTTATTTTACCGCTTTGGATACTATTGTTGAGGCAATTGATCGTTTACGTGATACTTCAACTTCCCATAAACGTATTTCGATTGTTGAAATAATGGGGCGTCATTGTGGTGATTTGACTTTATCCGCGGCTATTGCTGGCGGCTGTGAGTTTGTGGTATTGCCCGAAATACCTTTTGATAAGGAAGAGTTACTGACAGAAATTAAATCTGGCTTAGCAAGAGGTAAACGTCATGCAATTGTTGCCATTACTGAACATATTTATGATGTTAATGAATTGGCAAAATATATTGAAAAAGCAACGGGGCATGAGACACGAGCAACGGTTTTAGGCCATATTCAGCGAGGTGGTAGCCCAGTTGCGAGTGATCGAGTTCTGGCATCCCGTATGGGTGCTTACTCTATTCAGTTACTTTTACAGGGCTATGGTGGGCGCTGTGTTGGTATTCAAAATGATAAACTGGTTCATCATGATATTATTGATGCAGTTGAAAATATGCAACGTAAGTTTAAGCAGGATTGGTTAGATACGGCGAAGAAACTTTATTAACTGGTTTGAGCGGGTTGTAGCTGATAAAGTTTCGATATAAGCCTCATAAATTTATGAGGCTTATATGGTTTTATTACGTGATAGTTGTATTTTTAGTCAACCATTGCGTTATTCGTTGTTTCTCGTCATCATTGAGCCACATACCTAATTTGGTTCTGCGCCAGATGACATCATCTAACTCTGTAACCCATTCATTTTCGACTAAATAACGTAATTCAGCTTCGTATAAATTGTGGCCAAAAGCTTCACCTAGATCTGATAACGATTGTGCTTGTTTTAAGATCAAATTGCTATTACTACCGTAAGTGCGGGCATATCGCAATGCAATGCCTTCTGGTAACCATGGGTAGCGTTTACGTAATAGTTGGGCATAACCGTCACGATCACAGCCTTCGATATCACCACCAGGTAGCGTTGCTTCTTTAGTCGACGCTTTACCGGCATTAGGATAGTAATGAGCTAATTTATCTATCGCATGTTCTGCAAGTTTACGATAGGTGGTTAATTTACCGCCAAAAACAGATAGTAAAGGTGCTTTTCCTTGTTCATCATGGATGTCGAGGGTGTAATCACGTGTAATAGCTTGAGGTGAATCAGATTCATCATCACATAATGGACGTACCCCAGAGTAAGTCCAGACAATATCTTTCTGTGTTAGCTGTTTTTTGAAATGATCGTTATAAACTTTTAATAAATAATTGATTTCATTATTATCTATGTGAACATCTTTTGGATCACCTTGATATTCGACATCGGTAGTACCGATAATAGAAAACTCGTCCATCCAAGGAATAACAAAGACAATACGATGATCTTCATTTTGTAAAATATAAGCTTGTGAACCATCGTGTACACGGGGTACAACAATATGGCTACCTTTAATTAGCCGGATACCGTAGGGAGATTTTAATTGTAACCCTTCATCAAAGAAAGATTTAACCCAAGGTCCTGTTGCGTTTACTAATCCTTTTGCTTGCCAAGTTTCTTTTTTGCCCGTACGTAAGTCCTCTGCTTCCACGACCCACAGCCCATTCTCACGCCAGGCTCTTGTCGCTTTAGTGCGAGTTCGAACTTCACCTTTATGTCTGAGAATTTCTTGTGCATTAAGGACAACTAAGCGTGCATCATCTACCCAACAATCTGAATATTCAAAACCTTTTGTTAATTCTGATTTTAAGACAGAATTTTTACCAAATTTTAGCCCTTTACTTCCGGGTAGACTGGTACGTTTACCGAGGTGATCATAAAGGAAAAGGCCAGCACGTATCATCCAAGCAGGACGAAGATGAGGTTGATGAGGTAGGCGAAAACGCATAGGGAAAACGATGTGAGGAGCAAGCTTAAGCAAAACTTCACGTTCGGCAAGCGCTTCACTAACTAAACGAAATTCATAATGCTCTAAATAGCGTAATCCGCCATGGATTAGTTTGGAACTAGCAGAAGAAGTTACGCTAGCAAGATCTTGAGCTTCTAATAGTAATACTGATAATCCTCGACCAGCAGCATCAGCGGCAATACCTGCACCATTTATACCACCACCTAGCACAATTAAATCTTTTGTTTTCATGCGTCCCCCAATGTTCGAGATTGCCCAAATATGTTCGTTTTCGCTCACAATTTTAATCAAATTAGATTCTAAAGCCAACTATTATTAAGTGAAGAAAAACCATTAAATTGAAGCTATTTATCATTTATTGGAAAAATAGAGCAAAAATAGCAAACTAATTAAGAAAATGAGTATTAATCTGGAGAGAATATTAGCTTATTAAGAAGTATAGCCACAGAATAGAGCAGGAAATAAGAAAATCTCCTGCGACAAATGAGCATTAGCATATTTCAAGTGTTACATTATGATGCTCAATCATTTTGTGGATGTTTGCTGGAGGTGCTTTGTCAGTAAAAAGATAATCAATCATCTCCATACTACCTAGGTTAACCATTGCATTGCGACCAAATTTTGAGTGATCAGTAACTAGCATAACGCAACGAGAATTTTCAATAATCGCTTTTTTTGTTCGTACTTCATGGTAGTCGAATTCGAGTAATGAACCATCTCCATCGATACCACTAATGCCTAAAATACCATAGTCTAGACGGAATTGAGTTATAAAATCTAAGGTTGCCTCACCAACAATTCCTCCATCACGGCTGCGAACTTCTCCTCCTGCTAAGATCAGACGAAAATCCTCTTTTGCCATAAGTAGGGTTGCAACATTAAGATTATTAGTGAAGATCCTTAAATTTTTATGATCCAGCAAAGCATAGGCGACAGCTTCTGGTGTAGTGCCGATATCAATAAATAGTGTAGCTCCATTAGGGATTTGACGCGCAACATGTTGAGCAATCCGTTCTTTTTCGCTCGACCACATCATCTTGCGATCGTGGTAAGCAGTATTAACAGAACTTGAAGGAAGCGCGGCACCTCCGTGATGGCGCTGAATTTTATTTTTTTCCGCCAGTTCATTGAGATCACGACGGATAGTTTGTGGGCTGACATTGAAATATTCAACTAACTTTTCAGTACTTACATAGCCTTGAATACGGGCAAGTTCGATAATAGTATCATGGCGTTGAGTTTGCTTCACAAAAACCTCAAGTATCACTATATGTATTGGTCATGTTTGGTATTATTTGGTTTATGTCTATTATCCCATAATCCCATCAATAAACCGATAATTAACCCGGCAGTGTGTGCCGTGTTAGCTATTTTCATACCAAAAATATCAAAGTAACCAAGAAATAACCATAAAATAGCAAATATCATTAACCCTCTTGGAATAGAAATACCTTTTTCTGGGTGACGTTCACCGGTTAACCAAACGTAGCCAATCAGCGAAAAAACTACGCCGGAAATACCACCAAAAGCAGAGCCACTAAAGAGCGATTGCCCCCAATTACTAAAAAGAGCTGATACAATAGCAATGACAAATAGTTTACCTGTACCCAATTGGCGTTCTACCTGACTACCTAAATACCACCACCACATTAAATTAAATAAAATGTGCATCAACGAAAAGTGAAGTAGGGCGGGGGTGAATATTCGCCAGATTTCTGTGTACTGAGTACTTGATGGCCAAGCAAGATAAGCCATTACGGCGTCATTACCGGAAATTAACATCCAAATATAAATAAAAATAGCTAAAAAGAAAACGATCATGGTTAGTGGCCCAGATTGTTTTTTTAAATAATCAACAGTGAGATAATTACGGTAGCCAAATTTTTTATCAATATGTCCCGTTTGCCAACTTGCTGCCTGATAACGTGAATTAAGAGGATCTTGCATAAACAGCTTTAGTTCTTGCTGCACTTGATCGAACTTATTTTCATCATGTAGCCAGAGATCAAAAAATTTTCCCTGTGGTTCTGCGCGCATTTCGATAACAATGTTTTGCATCGCCATATAATCAATAAATGCTTGTGCTAATCTAGGATTTGCTATAGAAATTAAATGGATCATAACCCGTTATATCGCTTACGAAAGTGAGTTGATGGTGTTTGGGTATTCTCTCAACCATGCTTCAAAACCACCGTTTATGCTATAAACAGTTTCGAAGCCCATATTAACTAAATATTGTGCTGCGCCTTGGCTACTATGGCCATGGTAACACATTACCATTACCGGCGAGTCAAAGTCTGTTTGCTTAATAAAGTTATTTAAGGTCTCATTCGTGAGATGGTAAGCGCCTTTAATATGCGCTGAATGAAAACTTTGTGGGTCACGAATGTCGACCATGATGATGTCACCTGTTTGCCAAAGTTTATAGGCTTGTTCAACTGAAATTAATTGAAAATTATCCATAGTAATCTGCACAATATTATTTTACATTCGGAAAAACAAGATACTCTCTGTACTTTTAAAGAGTATCCATCATTGGCAAAAATGAGTAATTATTTTAATAATAAGAGTGATCACCACGCTGATGTTCGGTTAAATCTTTTACTCCTTTCAATTCGTCTGGGAACATATTTAGCAACTGTTTTTCAATACCTTCTTTTAAGGTAATATCGACCATTGAACAGCCATTACATCCTCCACCGAATTGTAGAATTGCATATCCATCGTCAGTGATTTCCATCAATGAAACCCGCCCTCCATGGCCTGCTAATTGTGGGTTAATTTGTGATTGAATAACATATTCAACTCGTTCAATCAGTGGAGCATCGTCAGCCACTTTTCGCATTTTAGCATTAGGCGCTTTTAGGGTAAGTTGAGAGCCTAATTGATCCGTTACGAAATCGATTTCGGCCTCTTGCAGGAAAGGTGCGCTAATTTCATCAATATAAGCTGAAAGTTTATCAAATTTAAGTTCAATATCCGTCGCTTCGATAGCATCAGGAGGACAATAAGAGACCCCACATTCTGCAGAAGGTGTGCCAGGATTAATGACAAATACGCGAATTTGTGTACCAGGTTCTTGATTTGCCAATAGTTTGGCAAAATGAGCTTGTGCTGCTTCAGTAATATTAATCATAATCGATGCTCAAGTTTATCATTTTAGTATGTTTATCATACGCTCTTTTCCTTACTTTCTACAAGGTTCTGCATATTGACCAGGCTTGAACTGAATTTGCTCCAGCACAAATCAGCAACTTAGCAACTTCATTCATTGTTGTTCCTGTTGTAATGACATCAAGCATGTTGCTCAATAGTGAAATAAAGCTGCTTTAAATAAAAACAAGTTAGATACATCTAAAAAATACAAAAATAGTTTATTTTTTAATCTTATATAGGTTATTTTTAATTCAATAATTGATTATTTTTTAATCAAAGGCTGGTTTTTTTGTAAGTCATAATTAATTTTGCTATTGAGCAACAGGCTTATCGTCAAATACGGCAATATGGCGATCTTGAAACGATTTTTTTACCCTAAAAGCTTTACTAAGATTTTGAGTCCGTTTTTTAGCAGAAAGTTGAGTTTGTGGTAGTGTAGCACGAGTGCGAATAATTGAATTAGTTTGAAATTGGCATCCTAACCAATAAGCTAATTGAATTGCTATTAAACTGGCTTGATTAAATCCACGTTGCCAATGTTTACTATGATGCAGTGGGATCGCTATTATGATATCTGGTTTGCGCCAGCGTTGTTGGCGATATCCTTGTTGCCAATAGAGTAGAAATAAGCGTGCAAGGATAAAGGCGATTTGCGTTATTTTTTCATATTTGTACTGCTGTATTAGCTTGCTTAATGGTGGTATATAGGGAGTAATGGCGACAAGATTGTGCCAGTAGGGTGGAGTTTGTAAGCAACGACCGCAAGCAAGGGTGAATTGTTCAACGGGTAAAGCGCAGCGATGGCAAACTCGTTTTAGATAAGGCAAATGTTTTAAACAGTAGTGACAAATGCCATGAAAGCGATATTTTAGTCTTTGGTGGCATAGCCAACAATACCCAGCCATTGTGAACATAATGATGTCCTTTTTTATACCTGTAAAGCGAGAATAACTATGACGACACTGTTTTGGCAGCAGTTGGGTAAAAGAAAACAAGATATTGTGCTATTGCACGGATGGGGATTGAATGCAGAAGTTTGGCGTACCATTGAAGTGGAATGTGGTTCTCATTTTCGTCTCCATCTAGTTGACTTACCTGGCTATGGTCGTAGTAATCTTTTTCCACCGATGTCGCTACAACAAATGGCAGAGGTAATTTGGCAGAAAGCGCCCAAGCAGGCTATTTGGTTAGGTTGGTCGTTAGGCGGACTGATTGCTAGTATCATCTCACTTAACCATCAAGCTGAAATAGCAGGTTTAATAACAGTGGCTTCATCGCCCTGTTTTGGACAACAAGAAAATTGGCCAGGCATTAAACCTACGGTACTTAAGGGGTTTGAACGACAATTACAGATTGATTTTCATCGTACAGTAGAACGTTTTCTTGTATTGCAAACATTGGGCACTAAAACAACTAATGGCGATATACGATTATTAAAATCGGTGATACTAGAGCAGCCGTTACCCTCTGTTGCCGTGTTAAACGCAGGTTTGGAAATTTTGCGAACAACTGATCTACGGCAATCTTTATTAACCTTAAATAAACCTTTTTTGCGTATCTATGGTGACCTTGATAGCTTAGTACCCAAAAAAATAGTACCAATGTTGGATAAATGGTTACCTAATTCGCCTTCGGTAGTAATAAAACATGCCGCCCATGCCCCTTTTATTTCTCATCCTAATCAGTTTATTCAATTGTTAGTCGATTTTTTGGGTCAATTGGAGAAATGAATATGGGGAGTCCAGAATAAAAGCAAAAAGATTCTTTATGCTAATCGAGTAAGCGATAATTTTAATAAATTATCGCTTACTTGCATAAATTAGAGAGAAGTAACTTGATAAATTTTTAGGTTACACTTTTTTATTTCGGGACATTGCTTACAACTATGGCCCGTTAAACAGGATGATTGATCAATTTGTTCTAATTTTCCCATGGCCGCTAATTTATCTAACATAGCCTCAATCATAGGTAATGAAGCAGAGAATTTCTGACTAATTTGGTAAGCATCCGTTCTGCCATACAGCGCAACCATATCTCTGACTTGCAATAAACTGATCATTTCATTACCTCTAGTGGCATGAACCACTTTGGCTGTGGTTACATTTATGGACATTATGATGGAGTTTTAGTGTTATGCGTTTACGTGAATGGCGCAACAATGCGATTAACAGTAAGTTAAACACGACGAGCATCCCAATAACCCACGCGCTATATTGTGGATGTTGTGAGAAAGTGGCTATTTGGTAGAACAAGGCAGAAACCGAATAAGCAACATTCAAGCCCCATAGAATAGAAAATGTCATCCAGTTTCGATTTGTTTCACGGGCAATGGCTCCTAATACAGAAATGCAAGGCACATAAAGTAGAACAAAGATTAGATAGCTATAGGCTGATAAAGACGAGCCGAATCGTGCTGCCATAGCGCCCATTGTACTGCTATCCATATCACCATCACCTTTACTGGCTTCAATAGGATTGGATAAGACACTTAAACTGAATGTTTCTTTTAGACTATCCCAAGTTTCATTAACTGCATCTTCTAATTCATCTAACAGATTAAATTGCTCAGCATTAAAAGGTGTTTGAGTAATATTTTCGGCGGTGTGCAGTGTATTCAATGTGCCGACAACCACTTCTTTAGCTAATGCGCCCGTAATAAGTCCAACGGTTGCTTGCCAATTATCATCATTGATACCGATAGGTTTCAGTAACGGGGTAACGGTTTTACTTACTGACGCTAATGCTGATTGGTTAATATTATCAACGACTTTACCGGACAAAGAAAAACTATTAAGTGCCCCGATAATCATACTGGCAATAATAATCACTTTTCCCGCTCTTAAGACAAAGCCTTTCAATCTTTGCCAGGTTTGTAATAGTAATGTTTTTAAGTGTGGTACATGGTAAACCGGTAATTCCATGATAAAAGGGGGGGATGCGCCCCGTGCAACAGTATATTTCAATAACAACCCGGTTAGGATGGCAATGACAATACCTAATAAATAAAGAGAAAAAACAATACTTGCACCATTTTTACCAAAAAAAGCGGCCGCAAAGACAGCAAAAATAGCCAGCCTGGCGCCACAAGACATAAAAGGCGCCATTAAAACGGTGATTAATCGTTCACGAGGAGTATCTAGTGTCCGTGCACCCATAATAGCAGGCACATTACAGCCAAAACCGACAATCAAAGGAACAAAAGATTTACCAGGCAGACCTAGTGCTTGCATCAGTCTATCCATGACAAATGCTGCGCGTGCCATATAACCTGAGTCTTCCAATACAGAAAGGAATAAATACATTAAACCAATTTGGGGAACTAATGGCAAAACAGTGTTGATACCACCACCTACCCCTTGGGCAAGGAAAACCGTCAACCATTGTGGAAAATTAAAAGTATGGCCAATCCATTGAATTCCATGGATGAAAATGGCTTCTGAGCCACCTTCAAAGAGCGGTTGTAATGCACCACCAATATTGATAGCAAGTATGAACATCAAATACATGATAAAAAGAAATATCGGCACCCCAAACCAGCGATTAAGTACTATGTTGTCAATAAATTGCGTTAAGGCATTCGGTTTTGCCGTTTCAGTATTAGTAACTGCTTCGCAAAGGGTGGCAATAGTTTGATAGCGTGCATCAGCGATGATGAGCTCAGGCTCTTCTTGTTGTTGAGATTGTAAATGGGTTCTAATTTTATCTAATTTATCAGTGGAAATAACGGCACGTTCCAGGCTATATATATCACCTTCTAAGATTTGTAGTGCTAGCCAACGGCGCTGTTGATGATTGAATTTATTATGGTCGATAATTTGAGTTAAATTTTCCACTTCGGTGAGCAAAAAATCGGGATAGCGGATGAGGGTTGAAATAAGATTATTACTATGTTTATCAATCGCTTGTTTTAATTTGCTAATACCTTTTGCGCGAGTCGAAACTAGAGGGATAACAGGGCAGCCCAGGCGTGTTTGAAGTTCATCAATATTGATATGAATATTTTGGTTTTCGGCAATATCCAACATATTAAGCGCGACGATACAAGGCACACCTAATTCAATAAGTTGTAATGTTAGATAAAGATTACGCTCGAGGTTAGCGGCATCGATAACATTTATCAACATATCCGCTTCGCCACTTAGGATGAAATGACAGGCAATTTGCTCATCGAGTGAGGTCTGTTCTGAAATAGTGGTTAGTGAATAGGTCCCAGGCAGGTCAACTAATTCAATATCATATTCCGAGGTTGCAAAGCGACCAGCCTTTCGTTCAACAGTGACACCAGACCAGTTGCCAACACGTTGGCGAGCGCCTGTTAATTGATTAAAGAGTGTCGTTTTACCGGCGTTAGGGTTGCCAATAAGGCCAATAGTTAATGGTTTCATAGTTTTGGTGTCAGATGAGTAATAAGCAATAGGCTATTTAGTTATCATAAAAATATTTTTATACCGCTTGGTTGCCGGCATCGTCCAAATTTAATAATGCAAGATCTTTTTTTCTTAAGATCAAATTCATACGGCGAGTTTCGATTTGAATAGGATCACCAAGCGGCGCTATACGAATAACGTTAAAAAAAGATCCAGGTAACATACCTAAAGAAAGTAACTTTTGACGGTAAGCTGGATTTATTTCTGCTGAAAATCCGACAATTTTGTATCGATGATTAGGAAGAATTGACATATAGACACTTCCACTCTAGAGCCAAAAAAACAAAGATACCGCAAATGGGTACCAGACGAATAGTAAAATTAATGAAAAATATTATCATTCTCATATTAATAATGATAATCATCATTATATGCTACTCGAATTAATTTAGCGCTTTTTTTAAATGACAGCAATTGATATTGATCAATAGTTCTCTAGAGAGTGAAGTATTGGCATCAAAATTAGTGTTAATTCATTAGTTTTTATTAAAAAAACCATTTTCTAAAATTGAATATGCTAATAGTCTGATGTTAGATCAGACTATTAACTATATAATATATATTAACAATTAACGCTTTTTATTGAGTGCCGCCGCCAGTGCATCACCCATTACACTATTAGCGAATAGCGTATTGTTGCGTTGGGATGTTTTAGTTGAACTGGCTGAGGAGGCATTTTTGCCTGTCTGTGGCTTATTACGATGTTGTTGTGGCGTATCTGCTGTTTTCTCATCCAGACGCATGCTTAATGCAATTCGTTTACGGTTTAAATCAATATCGATGACTTTAACGGTGATAATATCCCCTGTTTTGACTAGAGAATGAGGATCTTTAATAAATTTATCGGACAGAGAGGAAATGTGTACCAAGCCATCCTGATGAACGCCAATATCGACAAACGCACCAAAATTGGTCACATTGGTCACCGAACCTTCTAATATCATACCTACTTTAAGATCTTCCATGGTTTCAATGCCATCGATAAAAGTGGCTGTTTTAAATTCTGGCCGCGGATCTCGTCCAGGCTTTTCTAATTGTTTTAGAATATCATTTACCGTCGGAATACCAAATTTGTCTGTAGTAAACAATTCTGGTTTGAGATTATTAAGCACTCTAGTGTTACCCATAATCGTTTTTAAGGGTTGCTTAGTGGTTAATAAAATCTTTTCTACAATCGGATAAGCTTCAGGATGGACTGTTGAGGCATCGAGAGGATTATTCCCTGCCATAATGCGTAAAAAGCCCGCGCACTGCTCAAAAGCTTTTGTACCAAGACGTGTAACTTCCAGTAATTGTTTGCGGTCATTAAACCGCCCGTGTTCGTTACGCCAATTAACGACATTTTGCGCAACCGTTTTACTTAGTCCTGCAATATGTAAAAGAAGAGCAACAGAGGCGGTATTTAGATCAACACCGACTGAGTTTACACAATCTTCAACTACCGCTGTCAATTTTTTAGCTAGTAAAGTTTGGTTAACATCATGTTGGTATTGACCAACACCAATTGATTTGGGATCAATTTTTACTAATTCGGCTAGTGGATCTTGTAAACGGCGGGCAATAGAGACTGCGCCACGTAAAGAGACATCGAGTGCTGGAAATTCTTGAGCCGCTAACTCAGATGCCGAGTAAACTGAAGCGCCTGATTCACTGACAATTACTTTCTGGGCGGTAATTTGCGGGTACTGTTTTTTAACCGCGGCAAAAAAGCGTTCAGTTTCACGTGAGGCAGTACCATTACCAATAGCGACCAAGGCGACTTTATATTTCTCACATAAGGATGCAATAGTCGTTGCAGATTTAGTTGCTTGTCCGGTGTGAGGATAAATCGTGTCTGTAGTAATGAGTTTGCCTGTCGCATCAACAATAGCAACTTTGACGCCAGTGCGTAAACCGGGATCTAATCCCATGGTGCTATGCATACCAGCAGGCGCTGCCATCAAAAGGTCACGTAGATTACGGGCGAAAACATGAATCGCTTCTTCTTCTGCTTTTTCGCGTAAGGTGCCCATCAATTCTGTTTCAAGATGTAACAGAATTTTAACTCGCCATGTCCAACTGATAACGGCTTTTCGCCATTTATCTGCTGGTGCATTATTTAAATGTAAACCAAAGTGTTGGGTAATAATTTCTTCACAATAACTTTCTTTTGGTGGTGATTCAAATTGTGGATCGGCATTAAGTGATAATTGTAAAATACCCTCGTTACGGCCACGAAACATAGCAAGTGCACGGTGGGATGGGATATGCGAAATAAGCTCATGGTGATCAAAATAGTCGCTAAATTTTGCACCTATGGTTTCTTTACCTTCAATAACTTTTGCCGTTAAATGGGCATTTTTCCACAAATAATTACGAATTTTGCTAAGTAAATTTGCATCTTCAGCGAAGCGTTCCATTAAAATATAACGAGCACCATCGAGCGCAGCTTTAGTGTCATTAATATTTTTTTGTGGATCAATAAAGGTTTCAGCTATCTGCTCTGGTATATGTTGGGGCTCATTCCATAACTGCTTTGCGAGTGGCTCTAAACCAGCTTCAATCGCTACTTGGCCTCGTGTCCTACGTTTTGGTTTATAGGGTAAGTAGAGATCTTCGAGCTCAGTTTTATTAAAAGTGTTATTAATCGCCTGAGCAAGTTGAGCCGTAAGCTTTCCTTGTTCATTAATCGATTTTAGGATAGTTTGGCGGCGCTCGTTTAATTCACGTAAGTAACTTAAACGTGTTTCAAGTTTACGTAGCTGGTTATCATCGAGTCCTCCTGTGACTTCTTTACGATAACGGGCAATAAAAGGAACAGCATTTCCTTCATCGAGTAATGTAATGGCTGAAAGTATTTGCGCTGGCGTTGTATCTAATTCATGTGCAATAATTTTGCTTAAGGATTTATTCATCATTTTAGTTTCTTCAATACTTAAATAGGACGCAATTAACGACTTATATGCGCATTTATACGTGTTGAAAACAATAATTTCCAGTTAACATTATATTTGGATATTAGAACTTGATGTAGTGAACGAAAACTTTTTTTGAATTATATATAGTAATTAGTTTAAATTAAGGTTAATCATACTGAGTTTTTATTGTGAAAAATAATTATATTACTCGTGAAGGGTGGGACAACCTCAAACAAGAGTTGAAGTTTCTTTGGCGTGAGGAGCGGCCGAAAGTCACTCAAGCTGTATCAGAGGCAGCGGCGCTTGGTGATCGTTCAGAGAATGCGGAGTATATTTATGGTAAAAAGCGATTACGAGAAATTGATCGACGTATTCGATTTTTATCTAAACGTCTTGAAGTATTAAAAATAGTTGAACCTGATCCTCGGCAGGAAGGTAGAGTTTATTTTTGGGGCTTAGGTAAAACTACAAGATGAAAATGGTGGTATTAAAGTTTTTCGTTTAGTTGGACCAGATGAATTTAATCCGGCTAAAAAATGGATTTCTATTAATTCACCAGTGGCAAGGGAATTATTAGGTAAACAAATTGATGATGAAGTTACGGTGAATACGCCAAATGGTATTATTACTTATTGGATATTGGATATTGGATATTGGATATTGGATATTGGATATTGGATATTAATTATCAAGGAATTGAGTTGTAAATGATATAAAATTAAAAAAATCAATAAAATGTAAATATTAATCTAAAAAAGCCTAATAGGAATTAGTTATATTATTATTGTCTTATTTGTTATTAAGACACTATATATAGGGATCTTAAAAATATTTGTGGAGTCAAAAAATGCAAGAAAATTATAAAATTCTTGTTGTGGATGATGATATGCGTTTGCGCTCTTTACTGGAGCGTTATTTAACTGAACAGGGTTTTCAAGTTCGTAGTACCGCCAATGCGGAGCAAATGGATCGTATTTTGACGCGTGAATCTATTCATTTGATTGTACTCGATTTGATGTTACCTGGTGAAGATGGTTTATCTATTTGCCGCCGTTTAAGGAGTCAAAATAATCCTATCCCAATTATTATGGTAACAGCAAAAGGTGAAGAAGTAGATCGGATTGTTGGATTAGAAATTGGGGCGGATGATTATATACCTAAACCATTTAATCCTAGAGAGTTATTGGCTCGTATTCGCGCCGTATTACGACGTCAGGCAAATGAGCTGCCGGGTGCGCCGGCACAGGACGAGGCGGTGATTCGGTTTGGTAAATTCAAATTAAACCTAGGAACAAGGGAAATGTTTCAAGATGATGAGTCTATGCCATTAACCAGCGGTGAGTTTGCGGTTTTAAAAGTGCTGGTCTCATATCCACGTGAGCCTCTATCTCGTGATAAATTGATGAGTCTTGCTCGAGGGCGTGAATATAGTGCGATGGAGCGTTCGATAGATGTTCAGATTTCACGTCTTCGTCGAATGATTGAGGATGATCCTACTCATCCACGTTATATTCAAACGGTTTGGGGGTTGGGTTATGTATTTGTACCAGATGGTAGTAAAGCATGAAACGATTGCGTTTTTCCAGACGTAACACGTTTTCTCGTTCATTATTTGTTATTGTTACTTTACTGTTTGCTAGTTTAGTCACCAGCTATTTTGTTGTAATGCCGAGTCTTCAGCAGCTTAATAAAGTCTTAGCCTATGAAGTGCATACGTTATTAACAGAGAAAATTGAATTGCAAGATGGAAATGCAATTTTAATGCCGCCATCATTTAAGAAGAAAATCTATAAAGAACTAGGTATTAATTTTTATACCGAGTCGCGTGCTATGGCAAAAGGCTTACGTTGGGCAAGACATTATGAGGAATTAAGCCAGCAGATGTCAGAATACATGGGTGGCAAGGCGGATGTTCGTCTTGAAATTGCCAAAGAGCATCCTTTTTTATGGTTAAACTCTTATCTTGCGCCAAATGTTTGGATACGACTGCCTTTAACTGAAATAGGACAGAATCAGTTCGCCGTTGTATTTCGTTATACATTGGCTATTTTTTTAACCATTTTTGCTGTTACATGGCTTTATATTCGTTATCAAAGTAGACCATTATTTGTATTAGAAAGCTATGCCAAGCAAATGGGAAAAGGTGTCATGGTTCCAGCAATCAAGGAAGAAGGTTCATTAGAAATACGTTATGTCATCCGCGCTTTTAATCGTATGTCGTCAGGAATAAAAATGCTGGAAAATGATAGAACGATATTAATGGCCGGCGTGAGTCATGATTTGAGAACTCCGTTAACCCGGATCCGTTTAGCGACAGAAATGATGAATGAAAAGGATCAATATCTAGCAGAATCAATTAACAAAGATATTGAAGAGTGTAATGCCATCATTGGGCAGTTCATGGACTATATATGTACAGGCAGGGAAATGAACATGGAGTTTTGTGACTTGAATAAAGTCCTACTTGAAGCTGTTAATGCTGAGAGTAGTTTCCTGTCTAATATTGAGACGCAGATTAGTTCATCACCTATCATCATTAATGCTAATGTAATTGCCATTAAACGAGCAGTAACCAATATGCTGGTTAACGCTCTCCGCTATGGAAATGGTTGGGTAAAAGTCAGTAGTGGTGTGATAAAAGATCATGCCTGGTTTCAGGTTGAGGATGATGGCGCAGGAATTAAAAAAGAAAGCATTCAACATCTTTTTCAACCTTTTGTGCAAGGTGAAAGGGCAAGAAGTAATGGTGGTACAGGACTAGGATTAGCAATTATTCGCCGAATTATTGATGCTCATGATGGTGAAATTATTATAGATAAAAGTAAACGGGGAGGGTTATCTATACGGGCAACTTTACCATTAATGGAAAAATAAAAATCTATATTTTTATTTAGCCGTAATTTAGCGGAAATTTTATTATATTTTATAAAATGATATAATTCTTTGATTTTGAAAATTTATTATATCGATATATAAGGCTATATTTTTAAATAAATTGATTATTTATTTAACAGTCATAAAACTGTCATAAATAATACATCTTTCTGTCATCTAACTAACCTATTTTTTCCTCGTATTTTTTAACTCGCTACAATTAACAGAGTAATTTGTTTCTCTTTCATCTCAAATAGGAGAGATTATGAAATTGATGCGTTCTATCATGGTTAATATCATAGCCATGTTTTCTTTGACGGCCATGTCAGCTTTTGCGGCAACAAGCCTTACTGGCGCTGGTGCCACATTTCCCGCGCCAGTTTATGCAAAATGGGCAGATAGTTACCAAAAACAGACCGGCGATCAGATTAACTACCAAGGGATTGGTTCATCCGGTGGGGTAAAACAGATTATAGCTAAAACAGTCGATTTCGGTGCTTCAGATGCGCCTTTAAGTGATGAAAAACTCAATCGAGAAGGACTCATTCAATTTCCAACTGTGATTGGTGGTGTTGTTCCAACAATCAATATTTCAGGTATTCAATCTGGACAATTGATATTAGATGGCAAAACATTGGCTAACATTTATTTAGGTAACATTAAAAAATGGAATGACCCCAAAATTGTTGAATTAAATCCAGGTTTAGCATTGCCAGCACAAAATATTACCGTTGTTCGCCGTGCTGATGGCTGATGGCTCAGGAACAACTTTTGTTTTTACCAGTTATCTGGCTAAGGTGAATGCTGATTGGAAAAATAAGATTGGCACGGGTTCTACGGTTAGATGGCCAACTGGCATTGCTGGAAAAGGTAATGAAGGTGTTGCTGCCTTTGTTCAGCGTCTGCGTGGTGCTATTAAACTAGTTGCTGAATAGAGACTTGCATTTTTTGTCACGCTATTGAGAATAAAAAGAGGTTTAACTTAGAGAATAAAGGTTTGAAATGATCAACAAAGAGCGGCTGTTACGAGATAATCGTTTATGTAAAGCAATCATTGGATTATCAGTCGAAGAATTGAAAAATTTAGCCGCTGAATTTTCAGCTTGTTA
>NZ_NHNG01000418.1:0-550 GCF_002287155.1 Arsenophonus sp. ENCA | reverse complement strand
GTCGCCGAAACGTGAGCGGGCAAAACTGAGCAGGACCGCACCGAGCGGATGATTGAGATGAAAGCGCTCCGGTTGCTCAGGAAAGAAAGTGACCTCCAGCTGCGGTAAGCGTTTTGTCAGCAGGCCTAAAAGGGCACGCATGATATCGAGCGTCATTCAAACTCCTCCAGTAAGCCACCGGGGCCGCTAAAGCGCGCTGGACGGGCATGAACATGAAAGGCCCCCGGCTCCGGTATCGCCTGCCCCTGTCCCGCTATCCCTAGCGTTAATTTGCCGTCGCGCAAGGCTTCCAGCATTTTTAAGCTGCCGCGATACACCTCTTTTATCGCCTCCGGCAATTGGCCTTCGGGACGACGCAGGTACAATCGATGGCTGACCAGATTGACCGCCATATCGCGCAGTACCGTGGGAACGGTTTCCAGTGGCAATACGTAACGACCGCACAGATGTGTCGCTACCAATGTAAAAATGATCCACTTGCTAATGTAAAACTGATCCACCAAGAGTAAAAATGGCAGTTTTAAGGTACTGCCGATGATAACATTGGAGA
>NZ_NHNG01000141.1:0-1101 GCF_002287155.1 Arsenophonus sp. ENCA | reverse complement strand
CGCTAAAAAAACCATGATGGAAGTTGAAGGAGTTTATAATAAATTTAAAGATACATTAGAAGATCAGGAGTCTGATTCATTTAAACGAATTATTACTGAGAATATAGAGCATTATCAGATTGCACAGAATAAATACCATCTTAACGAAGAAGAAAAAAAAGTTTTTCAGGAGGAATTATCCTATATAAAAGTTGGAAAAACCACATTTCCAATGTTGTGGAATACTAAAGAAATAATCGAATTAAAAAATGAAGTAAATACTTTACATCTTGAGCTAAATAAATTAAAAAAATTAGCTACTCTTTCTGAAAACATATTAACCATGTATAGCAGAATAGATAAAGATAAAATATCTAAAGCAACGGAAATAAAATTGAATGAAAAAATTTTAGAGGCTTATGATATAAGAGAAATAAAAGATCATATAGAAAAATTAAAAGATGATAGTGTTATCTTACAAAAAATAATAAATAATAACTTTTTATTATTACCAACAACCCACGACGACACTACGTTAGTTCTCTTAAATAATAAGAATGCTATTGAAATTCTTAAGAACTCAATTATAGAAATAGCATCTTTTGCAAAGAATAAATTAATGAAACTCGCCAATAAAAATTTGTATAAAAAACAAAGAGAAAAGCTTTCATATTTTGAAACGAAATTAACTAACTTATACTATTTACTACTAGAGCTTGAAAAAGTACCAGGATACGAGAATATAAAAGAAGCACCCTGGGTACATGATATGATTCGTCAGTTATTAATACAGGTAAAACCAGTGCATTTGCCATTAACAAAACTATCATCGCCTGAATATTTAGCATGGAAAGAGAAGTTAACTATGTGGGGAGTCTTAATTAAGAAGTAACTGTTGGCTAGTGCCTGTCATCAAATACTTGGATAAGCGTGTATGATTGTCTATTTTGGCATAGAGAATAGAGAATAGAGAATAGAGAATAGAGAATAGAGAATAGAGAATAGAGAATAGAGAACACGAGTTTCGCACAAAACTAATTTGGGTACGCTAATAAAACACGGATGTGCTCAGCCATAGCATTTTTGATTACGTCCCAATTTTGTTGATAAAGGGTTATTTTT
>NZ_NHNG01000734.1:0-5819 GCF_002287155.1 Arsenophonus sp. ENCA | reverse complement strand
GTCCTAATGGCCTGCCTGTTCAGCAGGCGTTAATCAAAAAGTCAGTCGACTTAAATATGTTTTTATTCAGCTTAGCGTAAGTTATCACCAGCGCTGCTTTAACAAATTTGGTTGAATGCCAGCAATTGGACTCAAGTTGGCAAAATTCTGTTGGCTGATGCCATCTTCAAATTCAGCACGAAAATATTTGATAGCACTCTGCAAAGGTTCTACCGCACCGGGTGCATGAGCACAAAAAGTTTTACCTGGCCCAAGAAAGCGACAAAGTTGCTCTAATGTTTCAATATCGCCTGGTTGTCCTTCACCACGCTCTAACGCCTGTAGAATTTTCACACTCCAAGGTAAGCCATCCCGACACGGTGTACACCAGCCACAGGATTCGCGAGCAAAAAATTGCTCTAAATTGCGGGTTAAAGAAACCATATTAATTTCATTATCAACCGCCATGGCAAGCGCGGTACCCAGACGGCTACCTGCTTTAGCGATACTGTCGAAATCCATGGCTAAATCGAGATGCGCTTCGGTTAGAAAGTCGGTACCAGCCCCGCCTGGTTGCCAGGCTTTAAGCGTTAAACCTTTACACATTCCACCGGCATAATCTTCCAGGATCTCGCGAGCAGTGATACCAAAAGGTAATTCCCACAACCCTGGATTATTAACCCGACCGGAAAATCCCATCAGCTTAGTTCCCGCATCTTTACTTTTACCTTCGCTAAGGCCGAGATACCACTCTTTACGATGTTCAATAATCGCAGGCACGTTACAAAGTGTTTCCACATTATTGACACAAGTCGGCTTACCCCAGGCACCAGATGTTGCCGGAAAAGGCGGTTTTGAGCGCGGATTTGCCCGGCGCCCTTCAAGGGAGTTAATCAGCGCTGTTTCTTCACCACAAATATAGCGCCCAGCACCGGTATGTACAAAAAGCTCAAAGTTAAAATCCGTACCCAGAATATTCTTACCTAATAAACCCGCTGCTTTCGCTTCCTCAATCGCTTTCCGCAAATGTTTGGCAGCTTCGATATATTCACCACGCAGGAAGATATATCCACGGTACGCTTTTAATGCAAAGGCGCCAATTAACATTCCCTCGATTAACAAATGCGGTAGCTGTTCCATTAAAAGACGATCTTTATAGGTTCCAGGCTCCATTTCATCCGCATTGCAAAGTAAATAACGGATATTCATGCTGTCATCTTTCGGCATCAAACTCCATTTGAGGCCAGTAGAAAAACCAGCACCACCACGACCTTTAAGACCAGCATCTTTAACTAAGCTAACAACTTGATCTGGCGACATATTTTTTAGGGCGTTTTTAGCACCTTGGTAACCATTTTTACTTAAGTATTCCTCTAACCAGACCGGTTGCTGATCTTCACGTAACCGCCAGGTTAATGGATGTGTCTGCGCACTACGGGTAATTTGTCGCTGTGTTGTCATGGATACTGCTCCAATAGCCGTTGAATATCAGATGGCTTTACATAACTATGGGTATCCTCATCAATCATCATAGTCGGACCTTTATCACAGTTACCCAGACAACAAGTTGGTAATAAGGTAAACCGGCCATCAGTAGTTGTTTGGCCGGACGCAATCTTCAATAATTTGATAATTTCAGCCTCAATACCTTGATAACCGGTAATATGACAAACCACACTGTCACAATAACGAATAATATGACGGCCAACAGGTTGGCGATAAATTTGACTGTAGAAGGTGGCCACTCCTTCTACATCACTGGCTGGAATACCTAACAGATCGGCAATTGCATAAATAGCCCCATCTTCCACCCAACCGCGTTTTTTTTGTACAATTTTTAATGCTTCAATTGAAGCGGCTCTGGCATCTTCATAGTGATGTTTTTCTTGCTCGATCTCTTCTCGCTCTTCTGTCGTCAAGGCAAAATCATGTTTGGTGTGAGATTCTACCATGTTAGCGACATCGAGCCGCTTTTGCTGTTGATTGGGATTAAATTCATCTTGCATCATTAACGATCCACATCTGACATGACAAAATCAATGCTACCAAGGTAGACAATAAGATCAGACACCAGGCTGCCTCTGATCACCGCAGGAATTTGCTGTAAATGGGCAAAACTTGGTGTACGAACGCGGGTGCGATAACTCATAGTATTACCATCACTGATCAGATAGTAACTATTGATCCCTTTTGTTGCTTCAATCATCTGAAAAGCCTCATTTGCAGGCATAACTGGCCCCCATGAAACTTGTAAAAAATGATTAATCATGGTTTCAATATGCTGTAAAGTTCGCTCCTTCGGTGGTGGAGTAGTTAGGGGATGATCGGCTTTAAATGGTCCTGCTGGCATATTATTTAAGCATTGTTTAAGAATACGCAGGCTTTGCCGCAGTTCTTCCACTTTTAACATCACTCGATCATAACAATCGCCATTGTTGCCGATAGGAACTTCAAATTCAAAGTTTTCATAACCTGAATAGGGTCGCCATTTACGAATATCGAAATTAAGACCCGTCGCGCGTAATCCGGCGCCAGTGACCCCCCAATCTAATGCTTCTTTAGTCGTGTAAGCAGCGACACCAACTGAACGCCCTTTAAGAATACTATTGTGCAATGCTGCCTTGACATATGAATCCAATCGCTTTGGCATCCAGTCAAGGAACTCCTGCAATAGTTTTTGCCAGCCTTTGGGTAAATCATGAGCAACACCACCGATCCGAAACCAAGCTGAATGCATACGAAAACCGGTGATCGCTTCAACAATGTCATAAATTTTCTGGCGATCGGTAAATGCAAAGAAAACCGGTGTCATGGCACCGACATCCTGAATAAAGGTACTGATATAGAGTAAATGGCTGTTAATACGGAATAACTCTGACAACATAACGCGGATAGTCTTAACCCGATCAGGAACGTCAATTCCTGCTAGTTTTTCTACCGCTAATACATAAGGCATTTCATTAACACAGCCACCTAAATACTCAATGCGGTCAGTATAGGGAATGTAACTGTGCCAGGATTGGCGCTCGCCCATTTTCTCGGCACCGCGATGGTGGTAACCTATATCCGGTACACAGTCGATAATCTCTTCACCATCTAGTTGCAGTACAATGCGAAAGGCTCCGTGAGATGAGGGATGATTGGGGCCCAGATTCAAGAACATAAAATCTTCATGTTCGTTGCCTCTCCCCATTCCCCATTCTTCTGGTTTAAAGGTCAGTGACTCCATCTCTAAATCAAGCTTTTGTTTGGTTAAAACAAAAGGATCAAATTCAGTGGCCCTGGCCGGATAATCTTTACATAACGGATGCCCTTCCCAGGTCATTGGCATTAATAACCGTCGCAAATTCGGATGGCCATTAAATGTTATGCCAAACATATCCCATACTTCACGTTCATACCAATTAGCATTGGGAAATAAAGAAACGATAGAGGGAATATTAAGCTCTTTCTCACTAAGCGCCACTTTCAACATAATATCGCGGTTACGCTCAATAGAAATAAGATGGTAAAAAACGGAAAAATCCGCTTCAGGCAAACCTTGCCGATATGCTCGTTGCCGCTCATCAACCCCATGTAAGTCAAACAGCATTACATAAGGTTTAGGCTGTTTTTTCAAAAACTCTATTACGGCAAGAAGTTGTTCACGTTTGATCCATATAACCAACATTCCGGTACGAGTTGATTGAATGGTGAAAGCATCTGGACTGAATTGGTTACGCAGTGTCAAAATTATTGGATCATCACAATGATCATAAGTTTGCCATGCCGGCCTGACACTCTCTTGCGTTATCTGATCTGTTATCATTATGCACCACAACGCTTGATCAGGTTTATTACAACCGCAACACATTGCTTCTGTTACGCTGAATAGCTTATATTTTTAAGCCTTATATTTCATCGGGTGTTCGTAGCGTTTTGACCGCTATTCTTTCACCACGCTTACGCTCTTTTTCAGATTGCATATTGGCGCGATAAACACCCTGATCGCCGACCACCCACGATAATGGACGACGTTCTTTACCAATCGATTCTTGTAATAATAATAAAGCTTGCATATAAGCTTCAGGGCGTGGTGGACAACCTGGTATATAGACATCAACAGGAAGAAATTTATCAACCCCCTGTACAACAGAATAAATATCGTACATACCACCAGAGTTAGCACATGCCCCCATAGAAATTACCCATTTAGGCGCTAACATCTGATCATAAAGTCGTTGAATAACAGGTGCCATCTTAGTAAAACAGGTTCCGGCAACAACCATAAAATCAGCCTGTCGCGGTGATGCCCTTAGTACCTCAGCACCAAATCGGGCGACATCATGCACCGCAGTGAAAGAAGTCACCATTTCAACATAGCAGCAAGAAAGGCCAAAATTGTACGGCCAGAGAGAATTCTTTCTGCCCCAATTCACCATATTATGTAAAGCATGCTCTAATTTACCCATATAAACACTACGATGAACATGCTGCTCTAATGGATCCCCGACAACTTGCTGTGTTTGCAAGGGATAACGGTCATTCTCACCATTTAAGTCAATGCGAGTGAGCGTATAATCCATCTTTGAATGCCTCAATTTTACTAGGGGTGACGATTGTTGGTTTTAATTATTTCACTCGGTTTTGCAACATGGCGACGTGAACGCTCTGGCGTCCAATTAAGTGCCCCAATACGAACCAAGTAGAATAAACCCACCAATAGCACCAAAATAAAAATACTTGCCTCAATAAAGCCTAACCAACCACTTTCTTTAATAGAGACTGCCCACGCATAAAGGAATAACGCTTCAACATCAAAAATAACAAAAAACATTGCAACCAAGTAAAATTTGGCTGATATACGCAAACGGGCACTACCAACAGAATTAATGCCCGATTCATAAGGGATATGCTTTGCTCTGGCTTGGGATCTACCACCGAGGTAATAAGCACCAAGTAACATTAAGGAACACAGACCAAGAGCACCAATAAGATATATTGCAAAAGCCCAATGATGAGCAAATACTTCAATAGATGTAGACATACTCGCTGCTTACTCATTATAAATAAAAACGGTGTCATTGCTTTGCTCTTGAATTAGCGCAATATTACACCACACTAACCATAATTAGATGAGAAGAAAAAATCACAATAGACAGATATACATCAATTTTCTTCAGCTTAATTCTTCTCACCGCTATTTTGTTTATAGAATAACGCTCTCTTCACACCTTTTACCTTACAACTGTAAATCAAAAAATCTCGCCAGCTAAAACGTGACAGCTCATTCAACTAATACTAATAGTTAGTAACTAGTGTAACTGATATTTCGTTTTTACTAAACCATTATCTCAGGAAAAACCTGTTTTAAAACCGCTTCACTTCCGCTATTTTATGATCACGCGCCCAATTCTGTTGAAAAAACTCAATTGATTATAAAACAATCAATTTTATTTGATTATATTAACGACTGTCATTTTTCACAAATTTATAAATAACCCTAATTATTAGATAAAACCCAAACCTTTTTAAGCCATAACAAATTTTTCCAAAATAAAATTTAGTTCCATTGATAAGAAATATTTAAATGATTTTTGTTAAACAATTCTTTTCTTTATCACAATAATACACGAGTTTCGCACAAAACTAATTTGGGTACGCTAATAAAACACGGATGTGCTCAGCAATAGCATTTTTGATTACGTCCCAATTTTGTTGATAAAGGGTTATTTTTTCAGATATACGACGTTTATGTTGTTCAAACCACGCAGAAATAGCGAGAAAAATATGATTTCTTTGCGCTCGGCTCGTGCGAGCCTGACAGCGTTCAATACCACAATTTTGTTTAACTTCTCGAT
>NZ_NHNG01000414.1:0-552 GCF_002287155.1 Arsenophonus sp. ENCA | reverse complement strand
TAACAAGCTGAAAATTCAGCGGCTAAATTTTTCAATTCTTCGACTGATAATCCAATGATTGCTTTACATAAACGATTATCTCGTAACAGCCGCTCTTTGTTGATCATTTCAAACCTTTATTCTCTAAGTTAAACCTCTTTTTATTCTCAATAGCGTGACAAAAAATGCAAGTCTCTATTCAGCAACTAGTTTATTAAGCGTGTTGCTTAATAGTGAAATAAGGGTGTTTCGGTGATTGAAGTAAATTTTACGCTGTTCTGAGATGGAAATTCCAAAGACCTGCGCTAAGGAGTAAGAAGGTATCATCAATAAAGGGTCTACGATTCCGTAAAATTTGGGTCATGCAACCGAGGCGCTTGATACCCGCGATGGCGTGTTCAACTGTAATACGGATGCCCGAGATTATTTTATTTTCTTGTTTTTGTTCAGGCGATAAAGGTCTTTTTCGAGTTCCTTTTTTTGGGATTTGTGTATTAGGATGCTGTTTATCTATACCTTGAAAACCGGTATCTGCCCAGATGGTTACCTCAGGAGGAATATGGCGAATTATAT
>NZ_NHNG01000038.1:0-5838 GCF_002287155.1 Arsenophonus sp. ENCA | reverse complement strand
TCACCCAGGATCGCCAGCATCAGTAAAAGTCCCGCCGTTGTTGTTGGTGCATCAGCTGCGCCAGGCGTTTTTCCAGCTCACGCACACTGATAGCCAGCGCTTCACGCAACGCCGCCGGGGCCGCCTGGGACTGACCGTTTATCACAATCTGTGGGGCAAAGGTGATCTGCATGCCTGAAAATGCCTTCCCCTGACCGGCAGGGGGGATTGGGGTATCAGGCCAGTTGGGCACACGCGGGGAGGGTGGTTGCATCAGCGGCATCAGGCCGCCGACGGCACGTGCTAATGCGGGCGTGGTACGGGTAATGCCCACCACCGCGCCCTGCACAATATTGTCCCCCAATCCGGCAAAAACCGTTGAGGGACTGTGTATGCCGAGTGTCTCCTTAAACCAGCCTGAAACACTCTCCCCAAAATTGACAATCGTCTCTTTGGCGGCGGTTAACCGGCTTTTAATCCCGTTGACCAGACCATCAATCAGCTGTCGACCCGCATCGGTAAAATTGGCAGGCAGCTCAATGTTGAAATAGCCCATCACCCCGGCGAACGCCTTATAGAGCAGCCCCAACGGCGACCAGTTAAGGATAAGTGCACCAACGTCCGCAATACCGCCGGAAAACGCCTGTTTCACCTCGGCCCAGCGGGCTTTAAAGAAATCGCTTATCGGCGTCCAGTAGCGGTAAATAAGGTAAGCGCCCGCGGCAATTGCGGTGATGGCCAATCCAATAGGGGTAAACATCAGCGCCCGCCCCAGCCACAGCAGTGCATGTCCAGCCAGGCGCAGGCCCGTCACCAGCCCACCGGCCAACACCTTGCCCAATCGTCCCACACTGCCCGCCAGTCGGCTTAAGCGTCCACCCATGCCAAATGTCGTGCGGAGTAATAACCAGCCGGTACGCAGCCGGGTAAGCCCACCCCACAACAGGCGTATCGGTGAACCCAGCAGATTAAGTGCTAACCTTGTGGCCAACACGCCTCCCTTGAACAACAGCAGTGCACCCACGGTTTTTGCGATACCGCTGACCAGTTGCGGGTGGGTCTTGACCCAGGCATTGGCGGCGTTCACATAAGGGAGTACCGTGGCGGCTAAACTCTCTACCGCTGGTTTTAGTGCATCACCGAGACTCAGCGACAAATCCTGACTGGCAATGCCTAACTTTTTCATCTGTTCAATGGGTGATTCAAGACGTTTTTTATAGTCACGGCCTAATACATCCTTGTCCGCGGCCGCCAGGGCCTGGGCGCGGATTTGCCGGTACTTGTCCATGTTGGCCAGCATCGGACGAACAAAGGCCATTACCTGCATATCGGCAAACAGTTCACCCAGGCCAAAGTTCTGCTGCAGCGCCAGTAATGCCTTATCGCGCGCAGTATTGTCCTGCAGCGCCATCGCCGATTTAAATTGCGCCAGCGCTTCGGGACTCTTTTGCGCCAGATAGGTTTGCAGGGTATTCATCATCCCTTCAATCGGCGAAATCCCGTGCGCTTTTTGCTGCATGAGTGATTTTTCAATATCGATACCGACATCACCAAAACGTTTTTTGGTGTCTGAGGCGTACAGTTTTTCCAGAAAGTTATTGAAATTGTTCGCCGCTTTATCCGTGCTCCCCGCGCCTATTTTTGCCACCTGCAAGGCAGCGACCATCTCGGCCACCGCCGCTTTACCCTGGGCCACGTTGGCCATTTGTGGGGCAAGCTCCGGCAACCACTTCACCTGGTCAGCGATTTCAAATGACCCGGCCTTGCCTCCTTGCGCCATGATGTTCTGTACCGCGGCAAAATCTTTCGCCGCAATGCCCAGTGACTGTTGGGTGGTCACCGCCGCCTGCGCCCAGAGTTCAGCGGAGGTGCGGGTGGCGGTTGCGCCCCGAGCGATGTGGGGCAGGTAGGCGCGAATATCGTCCAGGCTGTCAATGTTATTGCCAATAAGCGTACTGGTTGCGGCCTGTAAATCGGCCTGGGTCTGGTTGTACTGCTGACTCCAGGCGCGGATATCCTTGCCCAGTGCCGCCTGGGTAGCACCGTCGTAACCGGCAGTGATACCCATATCGACCAGGTTATCCTGAAAGGTCATCGACTGCTTGACAGACGGCGCGACCGCGCCCACCGCTGCTGCCGTGGTCGCCCCTAACGCCAGCCCTTGCCCCATCAGGGCGTGTCGTTGTTGCCCGGCAATCTGACTGGCCATCATTGTGCGATGTAACTGGCGATGCTGTTGCTCGAGACGGGAAAGTGTCTGGCCCACCCGACCCAGCTCACTATTGAGGTTACGCGCGGCCTGTGCGCCCAAATGACCGTAGCGGGTTACCGCCTGGGTCAGTTGCTGCTGGCGGGATTGCAGGCGACGGGTGGTTTCACTTAAGTGATTGAGGTTGCGTCGGGAGTCGCCCATCGCCGAGCGAAAAGCACCGGCTACCGCGCCTTTAATCACTACCCCAATCGAAAATGTGCTCGACACCGCGCCCCCTGCTTTTATTACCGCTGATTAACGGGTACCGTTTTGCCCAACTTCCTGCCGGATTTGCGCCGCGGCTTCCTGTAAATAGTCTTCAAATTCCACCACGGTCAGCGCATCCAGCTCACTCGGCTGCCAACGAAACCATCTCGCCAACAGGGCCTGCGCCTGACGCAGCGCCTTCGGCGACTGCATCCAGCCCCGCAAACTGGCGAAAGTGGCTTTGCAACTGTTGATAATCCACCAAATCCATATTGTCGATATCTTCCGGTATCAGGCCGGTCATGCGCGCAATCAGCAGGCTGTCCCAGTCATTGACGTTTTCACTTAAGCGGCGTACCGCCTTGATGTCACTGACCTTGAGCCGGCTTAAAGTGACCCGGGTCAGCATTTCACCGCTGCCCAGGGCATAAGGGTATTGCAAGCTATAATGTAAAGGCTCTGTCATGGGGTTGCTCCTTCCCTGTCACTGTCAAGCGCCCAGATTGGCGCGATAATCGGTGAGTATATCTTCACCGTTGATTTTAAAAATATTGGCTATCACATCCAGCTCCAACAGCACCTGGCCATCCATGACTTGCTTGATATAACTGCAGGTAAAACTGCTGCTCATCTCCGGCACCTCATGCTGCTTAAAGCTGCCCAGGCTATTTTTACTGAACATCACGGTCATAAATACCGCGACGGGTAATTCATCCTGACGACCCTGCGCCGGGTTATAGCGCTGCAGGCTACCGCGACATTGTAGCGGATACGCCTTGAAGGGATTGATGGTGCGCAGCGCCACTTCTTCATACAGGCTGGTCCAGTGAATTTCCCCTTCCAGCTTGTCAAACCCGGCAGGCAGCTGAATTTTGCCAATCATTCCCAGCGCCTGATGCTCCTGCTGCACCACGTTGATTTCCGGTAACTTGATTTCTTTTGCCCGACCCAGCAGGCTATTGCCGTCCAGGTAGACGTTGGCATTGGTTATAAAATGCAGTGCATTGCCCGCCATGATGTGCTCCTTATTGTTGTCTTATTGACCCAGTGCGTTACGCTCATACGGAGACCCCACTTTTCAGAAAGGTGAGATATTCATCGGTGATTTCCGTCTCAAAGGTCAGGTGCTCCATCGGCGGCGGCGGGGTGTATTTGTAATTCAGTTTCAACTGCCCCAGACTAAGCGCATCCTTGGTGTTGTTCGCCGGATCATACCAGCAGTGAAAGCCCAGCAACGCGCCATCGGCAATCAGCCGACGACCATAGCCATTGACCGATTCGGTCAGCGCATCAATCAGCCCCTGATTAATCGGGCGATCAATATATTGCAGACTGAAATGACGGATAGACTCATTAATCATGTCCCCGGTGCGCCGCACATTTTCAAAATTCTTCAGATGCGTCACGGTCGGCCAGGCCGCCGTGCGGTTGCCCCACAGGCGTAATCCACTCCCAAAGCGGTTAAACACCGTGGTAATGCCATTCTGGTTAAGCAGATTGACCTCGCTATTGGCATCGTCAATACGTGCACTTAACGGACGCTCAATCCCCACAATGCCCATCAATTCCTGATTGGAAGAGGACCACCAGAACCCTTTGTCTCGGTCAACCCTGGCCCGCAGACCCGCCGCGCGTGCGGATAACGGCTCCAGGCGATTCTGGTTGGTCGCCTTGTCATAGACCTTGACCTGCGGATAACACAGGCGTACCCGGTCAGAGGCGGTATTAAAATTAATGGTGCCTTGTGGCCCCCGTCCGGCTATTGCCTGGGCAAACGTCGTCCCGGCCGGCGCATCAATATAGGCGATGGCTTCACATTGGTGGGCCAGGACTATCATGGCGGTCGCCACCGCATTTTGGTGCGAGAAGCCGGGCGCAATCAGCAGTTTGGGGCGAAAGCCAAACAGGCTGTCGGCATTTTCCAGCGCTTTCATCCCGGTACGCTGGTCGGCGGCATTGGTGGTGCCTAAAATGTCAGCAGCGGTGATTTTTGAGACATCCGGCGTGTTATAGCTGACACTGACGGTGGCCCCCTGCGCAATGCCACCCGTGGTGACACGGGTGACTTTGCCGGTTGCGGCGGCCACGGTATAGTCGGTCGTTACCTTAAACGGGGTCTGCCCATCGAGGCTTTTTACTACGATATCGCCTACCGGTAACTGGCTCAGCGTGGCACTGTGGTACGTGCTATCAAAAGTGACACTTTCGGCGCTGATCGCTTTTTGATGGGTTTTGGGGTCAAACACATTGACCACCATAACGGTACCCACACCGTGGTCATAAATGGCGCGCAAGGCGTGTGGCAGGCTAAATCCACTTCGCTCATCGCCAAACTGCGTCGCATCTTTTTCTGATGTACACAAGGTCAGGGTATTGATCGGGCCTTTGGGCGCGGTACCAACCAGCCCAATCACCGACGATTTAACGGTTCTGACCGGACGTGACCCGTGTTCGATTTCCAGCGTATCAACGCCGTGATGGTTTTCTCTACTCATGGGGCGACCTCATTACTTTTTGTGTCTGCTGGCACTTTTCCGCGTTTTCTGCCGGTCATCGCGAACGATGTGCTCATCGGTTTTTTCACGGTGGTGGTCTCATCAGGGGAGAGCGCCACCGTGTCGCCAGACGGTGTGATTGCCTGTGCCAACGGTGCAGCCACGATCGGTGCGACGGGGGGCTCTGCTTCCTTACCCAGAAAGGTCAAATAGCCCTGCGCTTCCAGCCCCAGCACATAATCGTTATCCATCGGCAAGGTGACTTCCTGACCCGGCCAGAACATCACATCCAGGATGCTGCCATCCGGTAAGCGCAAAGCGGCCCCGTTCATCTGTTGGCCGTCATAACGGTAACGGGCCAGTGTGCCAGTCGGGTGTTTGGCGGCGAGTGATCGCTGTTCAAAATCGGTCAGTGGCCTGGGGTGTTCAGGCGGTGTATCGGGATAATCGAATCCCAGAAAGGTCAGATAGCCCTGGGCTTCCAGCGAGACAATAAACGCATGATCGACCGGCACATCCACCACCTGACCGGGATAAAACATCACATCCTGGGTACGGCCATCGGCCAAACGCAGGGCTGCCCCATTCGGGGACTCACCGTTATAGCGAAACTTCGCCATAAGCCACCTCGTTATTTTCTGTCTTCATGATGTCTTCCCGGGTAGGCGGTAAGGCCTCGTGCGGCCAGTCCTGTACAAACGTAAGCGTCATTGGAACCACACAGAGATAGGTAGCGTGGTTTAAGGTAAGGTAATTTTCCAGGGCAGCAGTACGTTCCAGTCTATATCTTCATCAGGGGATTTTAGCGACGTCAGCAATGCCAGAAGATAATCGTACGGGTTAAGACCATTGATACGTGCACTTTCCACCAGGCTGTACAATAGCGCACTTGCATGAGCACCCGCT